>CAYVWO010000059.1:7521-10609 GCA_964455495.1 uncultured Tessaracoccus sp. | reverse complement strand
CGCGCGAGGCCGAGCACCGTCTCCGGGTCCAGCCAGTGGGCGGCGTCGGGCCGCGCGACGAGGCGCACCGTCGTCCCGACCTCGACGTCCGCGCCGGGTTCCTCAGCGACGTCGAAGGTGCCGTCCGCGCGGCCAAGCCACAGGATCGGCGCCGCGCCGGGCGCCGCCGACCGCGAGCGCACCTCGATCCGTTCGGCGACCATGAAGGCTGCGAGCAGCCCGATCCCGAACTGGCCGATGAACTCCGCCCGGCCAAGACCCAGGGATGGGTCGCGCTTCGAGGAGCGGCCGATGGTGGCGAGCAGCTCGGCAGCCTCGGCAGCCGTCAGACCCAACCCGGTGTCGCTCACCTCCAGCGTCGGCAGGCCCGCGTCGTCGCCGCAGCGCAGCCTGATCCGCGACGGCGCCGCCGGGTCCCGTTCCGTGCGCGCGGTCACGGCGTCGACGGCGTTCTGCAGGAGCTCGCGCAGGTAGACCTGCGGCCCCGAGTAGAGGTGCCGGGAGAGGAGGTCGACCATGCCAGACAGGTCGACCTGGAAGCGTTCCGCCATGCCGCCCTACTCGTCCGCCGTCGCCAACTCCCAGGCGGCGGGGAATCGCTGGTTCAGCTCCTCGAAGTAGTCGAGGCTGGACGACACCGCGGTGGAGATGTGCTGCCCCAACTGCTCGTCGGTCACGCCGTGCTCATAGTCGACGATGTGGCTGGTCTCCATCCGCACCGCGTCGTCGCCGACGGGGCGGGCCAGCGCCCGCGGCCAGAACCGGTTGCAGTGCCAGTCGTTCGTGAACCCGACGGCCTCGGGCAGCTCGGCGGCCGTCAGCTGGGCCCGCCAGAACCCCTGGGTGAACAGGATCTCGCCGCCCTCGCCGCGGCGGAGGAAGTAGATGATGCCCGTCTCCCAGCCGGCGTAGGTGTCGCCGTCGTCGTCCGTGCCGTGGTTGATCCCGAGCCGGTCGAGCGCCGCGGCGATCCGCTCGGACGTGAGCGGCGGCAGCGCGGCGGCGAGCGGCATGCTGTTGGTGAAGAAGCTCATGGATGACTACCCTTCGCAGGTCATGAGGCCGGCGTCGACCTTCAGTTGGAGGACGCGCGTCGCCGACTCGGCTACCCGTGCGGCGAATGCCTCGTCCTCGGCCGCCTCCAGGGTCGCCGCGGCCATGTCCGCCATGATCGCGGGACTCGCGTTGATCGCAAGGTCGCCGCCGGCCTCGAAGAACCGCACGGCGCGCTCGCCCGGCGTGATGTCGGCCACGGCCTTGGCCGCGCCGAGGTCGTCGGCGATGACCACACCGTCGAACCCGAGGTCGCCGCGCAGCAGGTCCGTGATGACGGCGCTGCTGAACACGCCCTCGTTGTCGGGGTCGATGCGCTCGAACACCGCCGACGACACCATGACCGAGGCGATGCCCGCCGCGATGGCGGCGCGGAACGGCTCGAGGCTCTCCGAGTCCGCCGTCGTGACGGTGTCAAGGGCCGCGCCGAAGTCGGTGTTGGTTGTCACCTCGCCGAGCCCCGGGAAGTGCTTCGCGGCGGTCGCGACGCCCGCCTCGCGCATGCCCTCGACGACGGCGACGACGGAGTCCGCGACCTCCGCGGGGTCGGCGCCGAAGTCGCGTCTCAGCTTCCCGATGGGCTCGTTGGTGCCGCGCTTGGCCTCGGGCACCACGTCGGCCACCGGCGCGAGGTTGTAGTCGACGCCGGCGAGCTTGAGCTGAGCGCCCCACTCGGCGGCCTTGGCGGCCAACTCAGCCGGGTCCATGTCGCCCTGCGTGCGCGCGGCCGGGATGTCGTCGAAGCCCTCGCCCTTCAGGCGCTGGACGGTGCCGCCCTCCTGGTCGACGGCGACGAGCAGCGGCAGCCGCGCGCTGGCCAGCGAGCCCAACTCCGCCGTCAAGGGGCGGATGACCGGCTGGCCGGCCGAGCTGTTTCCGAGCAGGACGACCGAGCCGACGCGGTTGTCGGTGATGGCCGAGCTCGCCGCCTGGTCGAGGCCGCTCGTGCTGACGGCCAGCATGAACAGCTGCCCCACCTGCTCCTCGGGGGTCAGCGAGGCCGCCAGCTCCGCGCAGGCCGGGAGGTCCGAGACCGACGATGCGGCCGCCGTCGCCTCGGGGTCTGGCCCGTCGGCCGGGGTCGGCACCGCCTCCGCCGTGGCGCCCCCGCCGTCGGCAGGATAGATGCCGAGCGGCTCCGGCGCGCAGGCGGCCAGGGCGAGGGCGACGACGGCGGCCAACGCCAGGGGTGCGAGTCGACTCACTGGTCGAGCTCCGCGGGCCGATGCGCCGCCAGGAGGCTGAGCAGGGCGTTCTCCACGACCTCCGGGAGCGCGGGATGGATCCAGTACTGCCCGCGGGCCACGTCGTCGACGCGCTGCCCGAAGCTCATGGCCTGGATCAGCGGCTGGATCAGCGTCGAGGCCTGTGGGCCGACGATGTGGGCGCCGAGCAGATGCCACGTGCGCGGGTCCGCGAGCAGCTTCACGAAGTGGCCCTGGTCCTCCAGCGCCCACCCGTACGCGACGTCGGCGTAGCGCTGGCGCGCCACGACGTACGGGGTCCCCCACGCCTTCAGCTGCTCCTCGGTGGCGCCGACGCACGCGAGCTGCGGGTCGCTGAACACCGCCGCGGGGACGAAGCGGTGGTCGGTCTGGCGCAGGTTGTCGGGGTTGAGCAGGTTGTGCTGAACCGTGCGCATCTCGGCGTTGGCCACGTGCTTCAGGAGGAAGTCCGACGACACGTCGCCCATCGCCCACACGCCCGGGGCGGTGGTGCGCTGCTCGGCGTCGACGTGAACCTGCCCGCCCGGCCGCTGTTCGACGCCCGCGGCGTCGAGGTTCAGCATGTCGGAGTTGCGGATGCGCCCGACGCAGACGAGCAGCGCGTCGGCGAAGTAGTCGTACTCGATACCGTTGCGGTCTCGGGTGATGACGTCGAGGCTGCCGTCGTCGGCGATCTCGATGCCCGACACCTCCTGATTGAGCCTCACGCGCACGCGACGGCCGATCTGCTCCGCGAAGGCCGCCGACGCCTCGCCGTCGTGGCCGCGCAGCAGCACCTCGGAGCGGTTGATCAGGGTGACGTCGGTGCC
>CAYVWO010000059.1:0-7511 GCA_964455495.1 uncultured Tessaracoccus sp. | reverse complement strand
CCGCAGGATCGCCTTGACCACCTGGCCGCTCTCGGCGTCGCGCACGGCCTGGTCGATCTCGTCGAGCGCGTAGAAGCGCACCAGCTTTTCGAGCGGCAGGCGCCCCTGGCGGAAGAGGGCGACCAGCCGCGGAATGAATTCGTCGGGCACGCTCTGGCCTTCGATGATGCCGACCACGCTGCGGCCGAACATGATGTTGTTCATGTCCAGCGTCACCTCGGTGCCGAGGGCGGAGAAGACGTGCGCGAACTCGGCCGCGATGTAGCCGCCGCCGACGATGACGAGGCGCTCGGGCCGCGCGTCGATCCGCATGATGGTGTCGGAGGTGAAGACGCGGTCGGCGGCCTCCTCGATGCCGGGCACGTCGATGGTGCGGGGGCGCGAGCCGGTCGCGATGACGATCTGGTCGGCGCTGATCTCGTCGTCGCCGATCCGCAGCGTGTGGGCGTCGACGAAGCTCGCCTCGCCGTGGAAGACGGTGACACCTGCCGAGCGCTCGCGCCAGTCGAGGCCACCCTTCGAGATGGGGTCGATCCGGCCGAAGATGCGGTCGCGGATGGCGGGCCAGTCGGCGCCGTTGAACTTCAGGTCGACGCCGAGGCGAGCGGCCTCGTGCGGGGCGACCGCGAGGTCGGCGGGCAGCACGAACATCTTGGTGGGGATGCAGCCGCGGTTGAGGCACGTGCCGCCGAACGTCTCGTCGCGCTCGATGAGCGCGACGCTGAGGTGCTCGAACCGCTCGTCGATCAGGGAGTTGCCCGTACCGGAACCGATGACCGCAAGGTCGAAGTGCTGCATGGCCCCATTCTGGCATGACGAGCCGCACAGCCCGGGAAGGCGACGGGCCGCGAGCCGTCGCCTACGCTTGGCGTCCATGAGCAACTCTTGGGCAGTCATCACCGGCGCGTCGGCAGGACTCGGCGTCGCGTACGCGCACCGGCTGGCGTCGGAGGGCGCCGACGTCTGGCTCGCGGCCCGCAGCGCCGACAAGCTGGAGGAGGTCGCGGCGGAGATTCGCGCACGCCACGGCGTGCAGGCCCGCGTGACCGCCGTCGACCTCTCCGACGGCGCCGCCCGCCGCGGCTTCGTCGACGAGGTGGGCGCCGCCCGCGTCTCGCACCTGGTCAACAACGCCGGCTTCGGGACCATGGGCGACTTCGCCGACGCCCCCGCCGACCGCCTGGTCCAGGAGATGCAGCTGAACATGGTGGCGTTGACGGAACTCACCAGGGCCGTGGTGCCGGGCATGGTGGACCGCGGGCGCGGCGCCGTCGTCAACGTGGCCTCCACCGCCGCGTTCCAGCCCATCCCGACCATGGCCGTCTACGCCGCGAGCAAGGCTTACGTGCTGCGGTTCAGCATGGCGCTGTGGGACGAGTTGAAGGACTCGGGGGTCCGCGTGCTGGCGATCTGCCCGGGCCCGACCGAGACGGCGTTCTTCGCCAACGCGGGCAACGAGAACGCGATGAGCAACCGCCGCACGCCCGAGCAGGTCGTCGACACCACGTTCGAGGCGCTGCGCCGCAACCGCCCGTTCGTCATCGACGGCGCGTCCAACGGCGCGCTCGCGTTCGCCACCCGCTTCGCTCCGACCGGCCTGACCCTCGCCCTCGCGCGCCGGATCGCGACCCACTGAGGCAACTACATACCCCGCCTGCGGCGACAACGTGGCGGTTTCCGTTCGATCCGTGACGCCAATCGGCCTATCTCGGCTGTTTTCGTCAGATTGCTGACGAAAACAGCCGAGATACCGCTTGGCGTGGCGCAGATCGAACGTTTGCAGCCACGCTCCTGGAGGACCTGGGCACTGGCAGGTTCTCCTCAAGGTACCAATTCTTGGTACTCTCGGGGCATGAGCACGAACACGTCGATCAGTCTGGACGATCACTTCTCCGCGTTCCTGGCCCGGGAGGTCGCGACGGGGCGCTACCGGTCCGCGAGCGAGGTCGTGCGCGCGGGGCTCCGGCTCCTGGAAGACCGCGAGACGCACCTGGCCGCGTTGCGCGCCTCCCTCGCCGCCGGCGAGGCGAGCGGTGCCCCCGAAGCCTTCGACTTCGACGCGTTCATCGCGGCGAAGAAGTCGTGAGCACCTACCGGCTCACGCCCGCGGCGCAGCGGGACCTATCGTCGATCTGGGACTACACGCAGGAGCGGTGGGACCTCGCCCAGGCAGAGGTGTACGTGACCGAGATCAGAGCCGCGATCGAGCGCATCGCCGGGCACCCCAGCCGCGGGCGCCGCTGCGACGAGATCCGCGAAGGCTACAGGCGCTACCCCATCGGCAGCCACGTCGTGTTCTATGTCGAGAGTCCAGTCGGCGTCGACGTCATCCGAATCCTGCATCAACGAATGGACTCGACGCGGCACGTGTAGGGCGGCGAGGACATCGCAAGGGTGACCGACCTGCGGCACGAGTACGTCGCACCGTCGTCCTGACCGAAAGCCACAAGCTGCGGACACAGCGTGGCGGTTTCCGTTCAGCCCGTGACGCTCCTCGCTAGCCGACCTTGATCGCCTTGTTCTCCGCGACCACCTCGGCGGGGTCGCCGGTGACGACCGAGGCGCGGATGTCGTAGTTGCCCGCGCCGAGGCTGACCTCGGCCGACCAGGCGTGCCAGCCTTCGGAGTCGACGCCGCCGCTCACGGCGGCCTCGAGGTCCGTGATGACTGCCTCCGAGTCGATGTCGGTCACGCGGATGACCGGCGAGCCGACCCCGCGCTGAACCAGGCCCGTGATGACGACCTCGCCGACGTCGAACCTCGCGCCGTTGCGCGGCGCGGTGATCATCACCGGCGTCAGCGGGGCCAGGCCACGCGCGCCGAAGCCCTTCGCGTTGCGGAACTCCTCCGGCGGCGGGCCGCCGTCCATGAGGAACCGAACCCGCAGGTCGGGCTGATCCAGCAGCGCCGCCAACGAGTAGATCACCTGGTGTTGGGCCTGGACTGCCTGCCGGGCGTCGTCGATGTCGCTGTACGCCTCTGCGCTGAGGTCGACGACGATAACGCCGTCGCTCTCGTTGGTCTCGATCAGCTGGCCGGGGCCCCAGGCCGTCTTGTAGTCCGGATCCAGCGGCGCGAGGCTCAGCACCGCGTCGATGACGGAGTTCTGCAGGTTGTCCGACGACGGCAGCCCGCGTGTCTCGCGGTAAAGCCGGCCGTCGGAGCGTCCCACGTAGTAGATCACCGCCTGCACTTGGGCGGGAAGCGAGTGAGTCGACCCCGCGGTCGCGGTGGCGACCGGAGGCTCGGCGGCCGGGACCGCGGGCGCCGCGTCCGGGCGGGTCAACAGCGCGAGGGCGAGACCGAGCAGCAACGCGGTCACCGTCAGCAGCACCACGGTGCGCGGGCCGACCCTGCGGCGGTACGGGCCGGACAGCTCGGCGAGCTCGCCGAGCAGCGTGTCGGTGCCCGGCGCCTGCACCGTGCGCGCGGCGGAGCGCAGCGCGGCGGTCAGCTCCTGCGACAGCGACTCGATCACGCCCGGCTGGCTGCCCGGCGTCGGATCGCCGACCCGGGTGCGGAGCGACTCCAGCGCCGCCTCCATCCGCTGATTGCAGCCGCGCACCGACTGGCGCATGATGCCGGCCAGCTCGGGGCCGAACGTGGAGAGGTAGTGGCTGACGACGAGGATCTCCGCCGTGCGAGGGGGGAGCGCGGAGACGGCGCGGAGCAGCTCGTTCTGTCGCGGGTCGTCGACCTCGGGAAGGACGAGCGGGTCCTGCGCGAGCCGCGCCGCCCGGGAAAGGTGGACGGTGTGTTCCTGCAGGAACTCCACGCGCTCCGTCGGGTCGATCAGGCGATGCCCGCGGCGATGCAGGGCCAGGAGCGCGCTGCGCACGATCCTCCCAGACTGCGCCTCGGCGCCGAGCAGCACGACGAGCCGGTGCAGGGAACTCCCCTGCTCCTCGTAGATCCGGACCAGCCAGTCCGGCGACTCGTGTGCCGACACCGGCCTAGATCCCCGAATACGAGTGCATGCCGCTGAACAGCAGGTTCACCCCGACGAAGTTGAACCAGAACGTGACCACGCCGACGATCGCGATGATGGCGACGGGGCGGCCGCGCCAGCCCGCGGTGGCGCGGGCGTGGAGGTAGGCGACGTAGACGAGCCAGGTGATGAACGACCAGGTCTCCTTCGGGTCCCAGTCCCAGAACCGACCCCACGCGTACTGCGCCCAGATGGCGCCGGCGACCAGAACGAACGTCCAGAGCGGCACCCCGAAGGCGTGCATGCGGTAGGAGAAGAGGTCGAGGCGCGCCGACGATGGCAGCTTCGCCACGTAGCCGGTGAGCTCGACGCCCCGCTCGGCGGCGCGGCGCTCGGCCCGCTCCCGGATCAGGTACAGGACGGCGGCGACGGCGCCCACGTTGAACGCGGCCCCTGCCGCGCAGGCGGCGACGATGTGGAAGATGAACCAGGCGCTGTGCAGCGCGGGCATCAGCGGGGCGACGTCGACGTAGAACTGCGTCACGGCCAGGCCGAGCCCGACGGTAAGGATCAGCGTCACGCCGAGGCCGAGCCAGCGCATGCCGAACCGCACCGCACACACCAGGTAGATCAGCACCGCGAACGCAAGCGAGCTGGTGATGAACTCGTACATGTTGCCCCACGGCGGGCGCTGGGCGGCGAAGCCGCGGAGGACGACGCCGCCCACGTGCAGCACCGCGCTCAACCCCGTGACCATGAGGCCGAGCCGCCCGTAGAAGTCGACGCGGACGCGCGAGGCGTCCTCGCTGCCGTCTTCCGGCCGCACGGCCGCCAACCCGCGCGCCGAGGACCACTCGAAGGAGTGCAACGCGAACGCGACGAGGTAGAGGACCGCCGCGGCCACCATCACGGTGTACGACCACTCGGAAAGACTCATTCGGCATCCTCACTGGCGGGGGGTGGTGCTGCCCCATTGTGCCCGTTCCCGGCCGATCCGGTCACGGCGGCCAGCAGGCCCGCGACCTCGTCGTCGAGCCCGCCCGCAGCGTCGGTGCGGTCCAGGCCGCCGACGGTGGCCTCCCCGTCGCCGACGCGGATGAACAGGCGCCGGGGGCGCACGAAGAGGCTGACGGTGAGGCCGAGGGTGCCGACGATGATCGAGATCAGCGTCAGCGTGTTTCCCGGCGTCTGGCTGACTTGGAGCTTCACCCAGCGCTGCCAGCCGTCGAACGAGATGGAGCCGAGGCCGTCGGGCAGGGGCATGTCGGCGCCGGGTAGCATCCGCGCGCGGAACACCTCGCCGTCGTCGCCCATGACGGGTTGCAGGCCGTCGGTGTTCAGCGTGTAGATCGACTCCGGGATGCCCGTCTCCACCTTGGGCTCGCCGTACCAGGCGTTGAGGTAGATCTCGGGGCTCAGCGCGTCGGGGAACACCGAGTGCGGGCCGGTCTCGTCGAGGACCGCCGTCGGGTAGAAGAACGCCTCGAAGGCGAGCCGGAACGGGCGGGCGTCGGGGGCCTTGATGACGCCGATCGAGGCGAAGTTGCCGTCTTGGGGCAGGAAGACGACGGGACCGGAGAACGCGACGTCGCCGTTGCCGTCGCGCACCGTGACGTTGGGCGCGTAGCCGTGGCCGACGAGGTTCACCTGGCTGCCGCCGGCGGTGATCAGCGGCCCGTTGACGGTGAGCTGAGCCCGTCCCTCGCCGTCGGCGTCGGCGTAGGAGACCTGCGCGTCGAATCGCCGCGCGGCGCCGCGCTGAACCGCGCCGGTCTCGAACTCCGCCGCGAAGCTCTCGACCTTGACGCTGAACGCCTCGAGGGCGTCGGTGTCGAGGAGCGAGCCCTGCGTGAAGTCGTCGTACTGCGTGATCGCGTTGGCGAAGCCTCGCCCCTCGACGACCACGACGCTGCCGCGGAAGCCCCACAGATTGGTCCACGCGAGCCCGACGAGCACCACGACAAGGGAGATGTGGAAGAGCAGGTTGCCCGCCTCGCGGAGGTAGCCGCGCTCCGCGCTGATGCCCTCCTGGTCACGGCGGACGCGGTAGCGCTTCGCCTTGAGCCAGGCCTCCGCGCGGTCGCGCGCGGCCGGAGACGGGCCGTCGAAGGAGCCGACGGCGGACTCGGGCAGCCGCTCCACCCTGGCCGGCAGCGCGGGCGGGGGCTTGCGAACCGCGCGCAGGTACTTCCCGATGCGCGGCAGGATGCAGCCGATCAGCGAGACGAAGAGCAGCAGGTAGACGGCCGAGAACGCGGGCGACGTGTACACGTGGTACATGCCGAGCGGCTCGAGGATGGTGTCCCAGAACGGGTACTCGCGCTTGAAGTCCATGACCGAGATCGGCGAGGCGCTACGCTGCGGGATCATCGATCCGGGAACGGCGGCCAGGGCCAGCAGGAACAGCAGCGCGAGCGCCGTGCGCATGCTTGTCAGCTGGCCCCATGACCAGCGGACGAACTCGCGGACGGGCCTCACAGGATGGTCCCGAAGCTCGAGGCCCACTGGCGAAGGACGCCCATGAGCGCGTCCCACACGCCGGTGACCATGGCGAGGCCGACGAGCATCATCGCGACGCCGCCTGCCACCTGGAGCCCGCGCTGGTGCCGACGCAGCCAGTCGAGGCGGGGCGCGAGCGCGGTGAACGCGGCGGCGAAGGCCAGGAACGGCAGGCCAAGCCCGACGGCGTAGGCGAACGCGAGCACGCCGCCGCGAACCGCCGAGCCCTCGTTGAGCGCGAGCGTGAGGACTACCGAGAGCGCGGGGCCGATGCAGGGCGTCCAGCCGATGCCGAACACCACGCCCAGCAGCGGCGCCGCCCACACGCCGAGCCGGGGCGCGGCCGACATCCGCCACCCCGACGGCATCGGCAGCCAGCCCGCGAAGGCGGCGCCCAGCGCCATGATGAGGAGGCCGAGGACGACGGTGATGGCGCGCGCGTTGCCGATCAGCGCCGCCCCGACGCCGCCGATCAGGGCGCCGGTGAGGACGAAGACGACGGAGAACCCGAGCACGAAGCCGAGCGTGCCGCCGATCAGCAACCGCCGCTTCCCCTCGCCCCTGGCGATCTCCGCGGCGCCGAGGCCGGAGGCGTAGCTGAGGTAGCCGGGAAGCAGCGGCAGCACGCACGGGGAGGCGAAGCTGACGACGCCGGCGAGCACCGCCACCGGGATGGCGACGAGCATCGACGACGTCAGGGCGGTTCCCGCCCAGCTCTCCAGCAGGATCACGAATCGGCCTCCACGTCGCCGACGATGCTCACCAGCGTCTTGGCGTCGACCTGGCCGAGGACCCGGGCCGCGACCCTGCCGTCGGCGTCGATGACGACGGTGCTGGGGATGGCCTTGGGCGGCAGTTGGCCGAAGCCGAGGAGGAGCTCGCCGTCGGGGTCGAAGATGCTGGGATAGGTGATCTCGAAGGCGCGCTCGAACGCGAGCGCGGGCGCGGCGTCGAGGTCGCGGGTGTTGAGGCCGACGAAGGCGGCGCGGTCGCCGAGCTGCTCCGCGGCCTCGACCAGATGCGGCGCCTCCGCCCGGCAGGGCGCGCACCACGAGCCCCACACGTTGACGACGATCGGGGTGCC
>CAYVWO010000058.1:4509-10735 GCA_964455495.1 uncultured Tessaracoccus sp. | reverse complement strand
TCTCGTGATGGTGATCATCGTCTACATCTGGAAGAACCTGGGGTATGCCGCGGTGATCTTCATTGCCGGGCTGCAGTCGATCCCCACCGACCTCCTCGAGGCTGCGGAGGTCGACGGCGCCAGCCGCGCGAGGACGTTCTTCAGCATCGTCGGCCCGCTGCTCAGCCCCACCATCTTCTTCCTGTCGATCACGATGGTGCTGAACTCGATGCAGGCCTTCGACATCCTGCGGATCATGACGCCGTCGGGCAATGGCACCAACACGATCATCTTCGAGATCTACCTCCAGTCCTTCGGCGCGTATCAGCGCGCGGGCTACGCGGGCGCGGTGTCCGTCGTGCTCTTCCTCACCCTTTTCGCCATCACGGCGTTCCAGTTGCGCTACGTCCAGAAGAAGGTGCATTACCAGTGACCACCGCACCCGTGACAGACGTGACGCAGGAACCGGGCTTTCGCCCCGACAAGACGGACTTCCAGCGGGCGTTCAGCCGCAAGAACCTCGTCGACACACTGATGCTCGGCTACGTGCCGATGATCCTGGCGCTGCTGGTGATCGCCATGCCGCTGGCGTGGATGGTGATCGCATCGTTCAAGCCGCCGTCGGAGATCGTCACCATCGCGCCTCGGCTATGGCCACAGGACCCGACGACGGCGAACTACATCTCGGTCGCCGAGCGGGTTCCGCTCGGGTCCGCCGTCGTGAACTCTGTCATCGTCACCGTCGTCGGCGCCACCATCAAGGTGTTCCTGGCCATCACCACGGCCTACGCGCTCGTGTTCGTGAAGATCCGCGGCGCGGGCATCGTGTTCCTCGCCATCCTCGTGGCGCTCATGGTGCCCACCGAGGCCGCGATGCTGCCGAACTACATCACCAGCTCGACCTTGGGCGGGCGTAACACCCTTTGGGGCATCCTGCTGCCGGGCCTCGGCACGGCCTTCGGGACGTTCCTGCTGCGCCAGCAGTTCCTCACGCTTCCGCCCGCGCTGCTCGAGGCGGCGGAGCTCGACGGCGCGGGTCATTGGAAGCGGCTGTGGGGCATCGTCGTGCCGATCACCGTCCCGACGATCGCCACCGTGCCCCTCGTCACCGTCGTCAGCGAGTGGAACCAGTTCCTCTGGCCCCTGGTCATCACGGACCGGCCGGAGGCGATGACGCTGCCGGTGGCGCTCAACCTGCTGCAGTCGCTCGAATCGAATACGGGGAACTATGGCGTGCTCATGGCCGGCGCGGTGCTCGTCATCGCCCCCATCCTCGTGGTCTTCGCCATGCTTCAGCGCTACATCGTGGCAGGCCTGACCCAGGGCGCGGTCAAGTAAGACAAACGGGGCCGACCCGGCCCCGGAAGGCAAGGATGTGCGTAGGAGAACGCACGAGAGAGGTACACATCATGAAGCCAAGACTCATTAAGGCGGCGAGCCTCGTCGGTGTGGCCGCGTTGGCGCTCAGCGCCTGTGGCGGTCCGACCGTTGAGGGCGGGGGCGGCGGAGGCTCGACCCCCGGCGGCACCACCACCGCCCAGCCGGGAACCGACTGGTCGACCGTCGAGCCCGCTCTGGACGAACCACCCCGGCGGCTCGATGGACGTCGAGAAGGAGCTCGTCGCGAAGTTCACGGCGGATACGGGAATCAAGGTCGACCACGTGACCGCTGGTGCCAACTATGCGGAGGTGTCGCAGCGCTTCCAGACCGCCCAGGTGTCTGGCGACCAGGGCGACGTCGTCGTGCTCTCGGACGCGAACTGGTTCTCCGCCTACCTCGCCGGCTCCATCCAGCCGGTCGACGAGCTGCTCGCCGCCGCGGACATCGACCCCACCACCTACGTCGACGCCCTGTACGAGGACTACCTGTACGAGGGCCAGCACTGGGCCGTTCCCTACGCCCGCTCGACGCCGCTGTTCTACTACAACAAGGAGCACTACGCCGATGCCGGCCTTCCCGATCGTGCCCCCGAGACCTGGGCAGAGATGAAGGAGTTCGCGGGGAAGCTGACCGCGGCGGGCCACGAGACCGCCTTCGCCTTCCCGCCAGAGGCCGAGTACCCGGCCTGGACGATGGCGAACCTGGTCTGGGGCTTCGGCGGCCAATGGAGCAAGGAGTGGGACTTCTCCGCCGCCCACTCTGCGGAGACCGTCGAGGCGCTGAAGTTCGCGCAGCAGGCGCTGGCCGACGGCTGGGCCGCGGTCGCGTCGACCGCCCCGCAGACGGACTTCGCGGCTGGCGCCAACTCGTCGGTCGTCGCATCGACCGGCGCGCTGAACTCGACGATCGAGGCCGCGAGCTTCGACGTCGGCGTCGGCTTCCTGCCGCTCGGCCCGACCGGTGATGAGAAGGTCGTCCCGACGGGTGGCGCGGGTCTGGCGATCGCGTCGAAGTCGAGCCCCGAGAAGCAGCTGGCCGCGGCGATGTTCGTGTCGTACATCACCAACGCGGAGAACACGGCGACGTTCTCGGGGGCCACGGGCTACCTTCCGGTGCAGAAGGGTGCGGACATGTCGGCCAAGTACGCCGAGCAGCCGCTGTTCGAGACCGCGGTCAAGCAGCTCGAGCGTGCCCGCGTGCAGGACTTCGGCCGCGTGCTGCTCCCCGGCGGCGACATCGCACTGTCCCGGGCGCTGAACGAGGTGCTGGTGCAGAACGCCGACGCGGAGGCGACCATGAAGAAGGCCGCTGAAGAGATGCAGAACCTCTACGACCGCGACCTGAAGTCGGTCCTGGGCTGACCCCAGGGTCCTGACGAGGGCGAGCGCCGGGTCCCGTGCGGGCCCGGCGCTCGTCGTTCGTTCGGCTTCTGCGGCAGCACTCGGGGCAACGCGGCGGCTGATCGGTGGCCCCGAATCGGATGTTCGGGAGGACGGCACTAGGCTGTCGGGTGGACACAGACAAAGTCCCGATTTCTGGGTATCGAAGGAGATTTCCCCACTATGAGTGACGTTCGTTACATCTACGACCTCCACGAGGGCGACGCGAGCATGAAGCCCCTCCTGGGTGGCAAGGGTGCAGGCGTGGCAGAAATGTTCAAGGTCGGGGTGCCGGTTCCCGACGCGTTCACCGTGACGACGGAGGCGTGCGTCGAGGCCATGAACAACGGCGGCGAGTGGCCGTCGGACCTGGCAGGACAGATCGCCGACGGCCTCGCCCGCCTCGAGGAGCGCACCGGGCGCACGCTCGGCGGTTCCGAGAAGCCGCTGCTGGTCTCCGTCCGCTCCGGCGCCGTGTTCTCCATGCCCGGCATGATGGACACCATCCTCAACCTCGGCATCTCCGACGAGTCCGTCATCGCGCTGGCCGAGGAGTTCGGCAACGAGCGCTTCGCGTGGGACTGCTACCGCCGCTTCATCCAGATGTACGGCGAGGTCGTCGAGGGCGTCTCCCAGCACCTGTACGAGGACGCGCTGAGCGCGCTCAAGGCCGAGCGCGGCGTCGAGAACGACACCGACCTGGACGCGGCCGACCTGAAGGGGCTTGTCGCCTCCTTCAAGGAGATCTCCAACGAGGCTCTCGGCGGCGAGTGGACTTCCGACCCGCGCGAGCAGCTGAACCGCGCCGTCAACGCCGTGTTCCGCTCCTGGGGCAACCCGCGCGCAGAGGTATACCGCCGCGCGAACAACATCCCGTCCGCCCTGGGCACCGCCGTCAACATCATGCAGATGGTGTTCGGCAACCGCGGCGACACCTCGGCCACCGGCGTGTGCTTCACCCGCAACCCCTCTACCGGCGAGAAGGCACTGTACGGCGAATTCCTCGTCAACGCGCAGGGCGAGGACGTCGTCGCCGGCATCCGCACTCCGAACCCGCTGGAGGAGATGCGCGACATCCTCCCCGAGGCCTACGACCAGCTCATCGACACGATGCACCGCATGGAGCAGCACTACCGCGACATGCAGGACATGGAGTTCACCATCGAGGACGGGAAGCTGTACCTGCTGCAGACGCGCAACGGCAAGCGCACCGCCGCGGCCGCGCTGAAGGTGGCCTCCGACCTGGTCGACGAGGGCATCCTCACCAAGGAGGAGGCGCTGCTGCGCATCGAGCCGGCCCAGCTCGACCAGTTGCTTCACCCCGCCATCGACCCGAACCACGGCAAGAGCCCCGTCGCCGTCGGCCTGCCCGCCTCGCCGGGCGCCGCCGTCGGCGAGGTCGTCTTCGACGCCGACACCGCCGCCGACCGCGGTGGGAAGGGCGAGCCCGTCATCCTCGTGCGCTACGAGACCACGCCCGACGACATCCACGGCGTCATCGTCGCCCAGGGCATCCTGACCGCCCACGGCGGCATGACCTCGCACGCGGCGGTCGTCGCGCGCGGCATGGGCAAGCCGTGCGTTGCGGGCGCGCAGGGCATCCGGATCGACCTGGTCGCCAAGACCCTCACCATCGGCGACGTCACCTACGCAGAGGGCGACGTCATCACCCTCGACGGCACCACCGGCAACGTGTACGGCGAGGCGCTCGCCCTCATCCCGCCGCAGATCAACGAGGACTTCACCCGCGTCGTCCAGTGGGCCGACGAGGTGCGCCGCCTTGGCGTCCGCGCCAACGCCGACAACTTCGAGGACGCCTCGAAGGCCCGCGAGCTGGGCGCCGAGGGCATCGGGCTCTGCCGCACCGAGCACATGTTCATGGCGCAGGACCGCCTCCCGGCGGTCCGCAAGATGATCCTCGCCGAGACGCCGGAGCAGCGCGCCGAGGCGCTCGCGGAGATCCTGCCGATGCAGCAGGTCGACTTCGAGTCCATCTTCACCGCCATGAAGGGCCTGCCCGTCACCGTCCGCCTCCTCGACCCGCCGCTGCACGAGTTTCTGCCGAACCTGGTGGAGCAGTCGCTGCTCGTCCAGCGTCTGGAGCTGACCGGCGCCGACGGCCCGGAGCTCGCCGAGGCCCGCGACACGCTGGCCCAGGTCAAGCGCCTTCACGAGCTGAACCCCATGCTCGGCACCCGCGGCTGCCGCCTCGCCATGCTGTACCCGGAGATCCCGGACATGCAGGCCCGCGCCATCGTCCGGGCCGCGCTTGCCGTCCTCGACCGCGAGGGCGAGACGGTCGGCGTCGAGATCATGATCCCGCTCGTGGCCCTCAGCCAGGAGCTGGAGACGCAGCGCGCCATCGTCGTGGCCGCCGTCGAGGACGAGCTGGCGAAGGCCGGCCGCACCCTGGACTACACGGTGGGCACCATGATCGAGCTGCCGCGCGCCGCGCTGGTCGCCGACAAGATCGCCGAGCACGCCGACTTCTTC
Source organism: uncultured Tessaracoccus sp. (assembly GCA_964455495.1). GTDB lineage: Bacteria > Actinomycetota > Actinomycetes > Propionibacteriales > Propionibacteriaceae > Arachnia. Next base: position 5,503 of record CAYVWO010000058.1, on the reverse strand, counting down.
TCGTTCGGCACGAACGACCTGACGCAGACGGCCATCGGCATCTCTCGCGACGACGCGGAGAACGGCTTCCTGACCACCTACGTGATGGAGCGCGTGCTCGAGCGCAATCCGTTCGAGACCATCGACGTCGACGGCGTCGGCGCGCTCGTGCGCATCGGCGTCGAGAAGGGCCGGTCGACCAAGCCGGGCCTGAAGACCGGCGTCTGCGGCGAGCACGGCGGCGACCCGGACTCGGTGGCGTTCTTCAACTCCGTCGGGCTCGACTACGTCAGCTGCTCCCCGTTCCGCGTGCCGATCGCGCGCTTCGCGGCGGCGAAGGCGGTCCTGGAGGGCTGAGTATCCCGACGAAATATGGGCGCGGCGCGGAACTTCCGCGCCGCGCCCTACACTTGTTGCTCGTGCCGACGCGTCCGTCGTCGGGCCGCGGTGCCCTCGGGGCGCCGTGACAGTCCACACAAGGAGCACACAACATATGTCTCAGCCCGACTACGGTCAGCCTGATCCCCAGCAGACGCCTGGCCAGCCGCAGTATGGCTACGGCCAGCCCGATCCCAACCTGTACGGCCAGCAGCCCTCCTTCGGCTACCAGGCCCCGGCCGAGCACCCGCAGTCGCAGATGGTGTTCATCCTCGGCATCGTCGGCATCTTCGTGACCATCGTCCCCTTCATCGCGTGGTACCTCGGCGGCCAGGCCAAGAAGGAGATCGCGGCCGGCGCGCCGTACCCGTTCGAGGGCAAGATCAAGACCGGCTACATCCTCGGCAAGGTCTTCGGCATCCTGCAGATCGTCGGCATCGTCCTCGCGATCGCGATCTACGCGATCATGATCCCGCTGCTTCTCGCCCAGGGTAACTTCTGATCCCTTCGCACCGATCGGGCCCCGGGAGACCGGGGCCCGATCTGTTTCCCGGGCGTGGGAGACTGGAGGAGATGACTACACGAGGGAGCGCCATGGGACAGTACCCGGACTTCACCGGAGGCCAGGACAACACCG
>CAYVWO010000058.1:1750-4409 GCA_964455495.1 uncultured Tessaracoccus sp. | reverse complement strand
CCCTACCGCTGGGAGGGCAACCTCAAGACGGGCTACCTGCTCGGCAAGGTGTTCGGGATCATCGGCATCGTCGGCACCGCGCTGGCCGTCGTTTTCTGGATCATCTACGTCGTCTTGATGATCGCGCTGCTCGGGATGATGTAGCTCTCTGACAAGTACCCTAGGTATGGGGGATACCCCTCGCCAAGCGAGGGGACTAGCCTTGAGTGGGTGGCCGTTCCGCGCTGCCCAATGCGAGACTCAAGAGCGAGGTTTGACTGTGTCCGACACCGTGGCAGCACCTGCCGAAACCGGAAACTCGAAGTGGCTGGACTGGATCGAGAAGGTCGGAAACAAGGTCCCGAACCCGACGATCATGTTCGTCTACCTGATCGGGCTCGTGGCCATCATCTCCGCCCTGCTCTCCTGGGCCGGCGTCAGCGTCACCGACGAGGTGGTCACGCCAGTCCCCAGGGATGAGTTCAACCAGATCAACGAGCACCTGGGCGGCACCTGGACCCTCTACGACTCGGTCACCGGCGAGCCCGCCGTTGTGCCCGACTTCATCGTCTCCGAGGAGACCTTCGCGGTGCGCAACCTGCTGTCGATCGACGGCCTGCGCTTCTTCTTCTCGTCCTTCGTCGACAACTTCGCCGGCTTCGGCGTCGTCGCCGTCGTCCTCGTCTCGATGGCCGGCGTCGGCGTCGCCGAGCACGCGGGCTTGATGGGCGCGCTGATCCGCAAGATCGTGAAGGTCGCACCCGCCCGGTGGCTGACCTTCATCCTGATCTTCGTCGGCGTGCTCGCGTCGGTGGCGACCGACGCCGGGTACCTGATCCTCGTGCCGCTCGCGGCGGCCGCCTTCTACTCGGTCGGAAGACATCCGCTAGGTGGCCTGGCCGCGGCGTTCGCCGGCGTCGGCGCGGTCTTCGCCGTCAACCTCTTGATCACGCCGTCGGACGCGATGCTGGCCGAGATCACCAACTCCGTCCTCGTGCAGCTGAACATGGAGCCGCTCGAGGTCACCCAGAACTTCTACTTCTCGATCGTCTCCTCGTTCGCGATGGCGATCGTGGTCACCGTCGTCACCGCGAAGATCACGATGAAGCGCCTGGGCGCCTACGATCGCTCCGAATATGCGGGCGATGTCGAGGAGCAGATCGACGAGGCGGCCGAGGCCCGCGGCCTGAAGTACGCCGGCTGGTACCTGCTGGGCTTCGGGATCGTGATCGCGCTGCTGACCGCTATTCCCGGCGCCCCGCTGCGCGACGCGGAGACGGGCGCCATCATCGGCAACACGCCGTTCATGGCGTCGCTGGTGTTCATCATCTCGCTCGCGTTCATGGTGTGCGGCCTGGGCTACGGCAAGGGCGCGGGCACCCTGAAGGGCGGAAACGACGCCGTGGCGGCGATCTCGAAGACCTTCGCCAGCCTCGGCGGGCTGCTGCTGATGTTCCTGATGATCGCCCAGTTCATCGCGCTGTTCAACTGGTCGCGCCTCCCGACGGTGGCGGCCATCTCCGCCGCCGAGCTGCTGCAGCAGGCCAACGTGCCCGCCGTCGTGCTCCTGGTCGCGTTCATCCTCGTCATCGTGCTGCTCGACTTCATCCTGCCCGGCCTCGTCCCCAAGTGGGTCATCTTCGCGCCGGTGTTCATCCCGATCTTCGCGTCCCTCAACGTCGCCCCGCAGACCCTGCTCGCGGCCTACCGCGTGGCCGACTCCCCGGTCAACATCATCACCCCGCTGATGGTGTACCTGCCCTTCATGGTCACCGTCGCGCAGCGGTACAAGAAGGACGCGGGCATCGGCACGATCATCGCGCTGATGGTGCCCTACGCCATGTGGGTGCTGATCACCTGGACGGTGCTGTTCGTCGCCTGGTTCCTGATCGGCATCCCCTGGGGCCCGGGCGCTCCCGTCAACATGTGATCGCATGCGCCGGTCCGCAACAACTGATTCACCAACGAAGGAGTATCTGCCGTGAAAACCCTCGACCTCAACCCCATCCCCTCCCGGACCGCTCGGCTCAGCCTGGAGGTCGTGGAGGCGGGTTCCGACATCACCGCTGACGCGCTCGCCGTCCCGGTGCTCGCCGACCAGCCGACGCCCGAGGTGCTTGGCGACGTCGATCTCGACGCCCTTGCCAAGGCCGGGTTCACCCCCAAGGTGGGCAAGGCCATCGCCTTCCCGTCGGCGAACCGGCCGGTGCTCGTCGCCGTCGGCGCCGGCGATCCCGCGGAGCTGACCGCCGCGTGCCTGCGCGACGCCGCCGCGGCCTTCGCCCGCGCGGTTCCCCAGGACTCGGCGCTGGCCGCGCGGGTGCCCGGGACGACCCAGGTGCCGGTCGCCGAGGCCGCCGCGGCCATCGTCGAGGGCATCCTTCTCGCCCGTTACCAGTACTCGCTCAAGAGCTCGCAGTCCGGCCCGGTGGCCGTCGAGTCGCTCGTCCTCGAGGCGCCCGCGGGTGCCCTCGACGAGGCCCGCGCCGGCGCGGCCCGCGGCCTGGCGACGGCTCGGGCGGGCATGCTCGGCCGCGACCTCGCGGCGTCCCCCGCCGGCCTGCTGACCGCCTCCCGGATCGCCGAGGTCGCGGTGAAGGTCGGCGCGGAGTCCGGCCTTCAGGTCGAGGTGTTCGACAAGCGGGCCCTGATCGAGCTCGGCTGCGGCGGCCTGCTCGGG
>CAYVWO010000058.1:0-1740 GCA_964455495.1 uncultured Tessaracoccus sp. | reverse complement strand
AGCCCCGGATGGTCATCATGACCTACACCCCCGAGGGCGAGTCGACGGGGCATCTCGCGCTCGTCGGCAAGGGCATCATGTACGACTCGGGCGGCATCGCGCTGAAGCCCGCCGACCTGTCGCACTCGCAGATGAAGAACGACATGACCGGCGCCGGGGACATCCTGGCCGCGATGAGCGCGCTCAAGGAGCTCGGCTGCACCAACACGGTCACCGGCTACCTGATGTGCACCGACAACATGCCGTCGGGCTCGGCGATGCAGCTGGGCGACGTCCTCACCATGCGCGGCGGCAAGACCGTCGAGGTCCTGAACACCGACGCGGAGGGCCGCCTCGTCATGGCCGACGCCCTCGTGCTGGCCGCCGAGAAGGGCGTGGACGCGATCGTCAACATCGCCACCCTGACTGGAGCCTGCCTGCGCACGTTCGGCGAGGGGGTCGCGGGGTTGATGAGCAACAACGACGACGTCGCGGCCCAGGTGAGCGCGGCGGGCGACGCCGTCGACGAGCCGGTCTGGCGACTGCCGCTGATCAAGGCCCTGCGCAGCGACCTGGACTCCGACATCGCCGACATCAAGAACATCGGCGGGATCAACGCCGGCTCGATCACCGCCGGGCTGTTCCTGCAGGAGTTCGTGGGCGACACCCCGTGGGCCCACATCGACATCGCGGGCACCGCCCAGTCGTCGAAGGCGTACCGGTGGATCAACCGCGGCCCGACGGCGTTCGGCTCCCGGCTGCTGCTAGAGCTCGCCTGCTCGTTCACGCCGCCTGAGCGTTGATGTACCTGCCGGAGCACCCGGCGCCGACCCCTCCGGAGCGCTACGTCTCGACCGGCCACCTGCCGGTCGACGGCGTGGTGGCCCGGCTCCTGGAACAGGCGCACGCGCTGTACGGCGCGAACGCCGACGGCGAGCTGTCGGGGGTGTACCCCGTGCTGGCGCAGGCCGATCCGGACCGGTTCGGGTTGGCCGTCGCCACGGTCGATGGGGCCGTGCACGCCGTCGGGGATGCCGACGTCGCGTTCACCCTGATGAGCGTCTCGAAGCCGTTCGTGTTCGCGCTCGTGGCCGAGGAGCTCGGCGTCGACGCGGTGCGCTCCCTCGTCGGGGTGAACCCGACGGGGCTTCCCTTCAACTCGGCGGCGGCCATCGAGCGCTCCCGCGCGGGCAGGACCAACCCCATGGTGAACGCGGGGGCGATCGCGACGACGAGCCTCACCCCCGGGGGCGACGCCGCGGCGCGCTGGGCCTGGCTCGCCGACGGCATCTCCCGCTTCGCGGGGCACCGGCTGGCACTGGACGAGGAGATGCTGGCCTCGGCCCGCGCCACCAACTTCCGCAACCGGGCCCTCGCGATGCTGCTGCGGGAGGCCGGCGCGCTTGCCGGGGACCCGCTGGACGCCGTCGACCTCTACACGCTGCAGTGCTCGCTGGCGGTCACCGCCGGCGAGCTCGCCGTCATGGGCGCGACCCTCGCCGACGGCGGGGTGAACCCGGTCACGGGCGAGAGGGTGGTGAGCGCGGCCGTCGCCCGCGCGACCCTCGCGGTGATGAGCATCGCCGGCCTCTACGAGGGCTCCGGCGAGTGGCTGCTCGACGTCGGCTCGCCCGCCAAGACGGGCATCAGCGGCGGCCTGGTCGCGGTGTCGCCCGGCAAGGGCGCGCTGGCCAGCTACTCGGCGCGATTGGACGAGGACGGCAACAGCGTGCGCGGCCAGCTCGCCGCCCGCTTCCTGGC
>CAYVWO010000057.1:4203-10762 GCA_964455495.1 uncultured Tessaracoccus sp. | reverse complement strand
CTTGTCCGTGCCGGCTTTGCCCTCGATGAGGTCGTGACCGGACTGGCCGTAGAGCTTGTCGTTCCCGCGGCCGCCCTCGATGCGGTCGTGGCCTGACCCGCCGTAGATGGTGTCGTTGCCGGAGTCGCCGTCGATCTCGTCGTGGCCGGAGCCGCCGCGGATGTAGTCGTTGCCGGAATCCCCGTCGATCTCGTCGCGGCCGGAGCCGCCGTCGATCCAGTCGTTGCCGCTTCCGCCCTCGATCTCGTCTCGGCCGGCACCGCCGCAGATGATGTCGTTGCCGCCGCGGCCTTCGATCTCGTCGTGACCGCCGAGCGCGACGATCACGTCGCGGCCGTTGGTGCCGCGGATGTAGTCGTTGCCGCTGGTGCCGACGATGGTGGCCTTGTGGCCGTTGCAGGTGTGGGTCGCCGCCTCAGCCGACAGTGGGGAGACGGCAAGGGCGAGGCCGCCGAGCAGGGCCGTGGCGAATCCGGTGGCTGTGATCTTGCGTGCTCGTGTGGTGAACATGTGGGTACTCCTTCGATCGGGGCGGGGTGCCGTGCGATGGAGCCAGTCCACCGGTAGCTCGTGAGAACCCCGTGAGCGAAAAATGAGAGTCTTCTCATGAGTTGTCCACACGTCGTCCGGAACCCTGTACCCGCGCGGCTTTGCTTGGTTGAATGGCCTTGTTGAGGGAGGCGAGATGACGGGTGAGCGCGGGGCGGCGTTGTCGGTGTGGACGGCCGTCATGATTCCGGCGTTCATCATCGCCGTCGGGCTTGGCGTCGACTTCGCGGGGCACGCCGCCGCGGAGCAGGAGGCCCGCGCCGTCGCGGGGCAGGCGGCCAGGGTCGCGACGCACCAGACGGTGTTGACGGCGGACGGCCCGGTGATCGGCGTGGCCGCGGCCCGGAGGGAGGCCGAGGCCTTCGCGACGGCGGCAGGCTGGGACGCGAGCGTGAGCGTCAGCGGACAGACGGCGGAGGTGACGCTCACGGGGACCTACTCGACGACGTTCCTCGGCCTCATCGGAGTGACGAGCATCGATGTGGAGGGGACGGCGTCGGCTACGGCTGTTCAGTCGGGGTGACGACGCCGGCGTGGGGGCCGGAGCGGCGGGCCAGCCAGCGGGCGATCGCGGACAGCGTGAAGTTCACCGCCAGGTACGTCAGCAGCACAACGGCGAAGATCGAGAACGAGTAGCGCGTCGAGCCGTAGTAGTCCTTGAGATATCCGGAGACCCGCAGAATCTCCGGATAGGAGACCACGTAGGCCAGAGAGGTGTCCTTCAGCAGCACGACGAGCTGCGCCACGATGATCGGCAGCATCTGCCGGAACGCCTGCGGGAACTCGACGCTCAGGCGGGTCTGGAGCGAGCTCAGTCCCACCGAGAGCCCGGCCTCGCGCTGGCCCTTCGGCAGGGCGAGGAGCCCGGCCCGCAGCGCCTCCCCGATGATCGCGCCGTTGTAGACCGTCAGCGCCAACACCACCGCGGTGTAGCCACCGGTGCCCAGCGCCAGCAGGATGAACAGCATCATCAGCAGCACCGGCATGCCGCGGAAGAACTCGAGGACGATGGCCGCGGGCACGCTGATCCAACGCTGCGGCGCCGTCCGGGCGAAGCACAGGACCACGCCGAGGACCAGCGACAACACCGCGGCGAGGCCCGCGGCGCGCAGCGTGCCCATCAGCAGGCCGTCGAACATCAGCCGACGCCACACTCGCGGGTCGCCGAAGATGTCCCAGCGCTCGGGGCTCCAGAGGCCGGTGAGGACCGCGCCGTTGACCGTGACCCGCGGCTGGCCGAGCGCCCACAGCAGCCACGCCACCGCGCCGCCGACGACGACGGCCGCCAGCACCGAGACGATGCGCGACAGCCGGCGCGCCTTCGGGCCCGGGGCGTCGTACAGGACAGACGAGGTGCTCATCGCTGCATCGCCACCTTCCGCTCGATCCGGGCCGCCACCTGGCCAAGCGGGATGGTGATGATCAGATAACACGCGGCGATGCCGAGCAGGATCTGGATGACGGCATTGCCGTGCTGGTTGGCGAGCCCCTTGGAGACGGCGAACAGCTCGACGACGGCGAACCCGCCCGCGACCGACGTGTTCTTAGTCAGCGCGATGAGCACGTTGATCATGGGCGGGACCACCATCCGCAGCGCCTGCGGCAGGATGATCAGCTGCACCGTCTGGCCGAAGTTCAGGCCGACGGAGCGCGCGGCCTCGGCCTGGCCGATGGGGACGCCGTTGATGCCCGAGCGGATCGCCTCGGCGACGAACGCCGACGTGTACAGCGAGAGCGCGATGAACGCTCCCAGCTTGGTGGGGATGCGGATCTGCAGCGCGGGCAGCACCACGATGATGAAGAAGAACACCAGCGTGAGCGGGGTGTTGCGCATCAGCTCCGTGAAGCCGACGGCGACGGCGCGCAGGCTGGCGATCGGCGAGATCCGCAGCAGCGCGACGAAGGTGCCGAGCAGGAGGGCGCCCAGGCCGCCCACGGCCAGCAGTTCAAGGGTTCCCCTGAACCCCAGCCAGTAGGTGTCCAGGTTGGAAAACACGGCCTCCATGGGCGAACCTCCTCTCGGCCCTCGTCGCGGGTGCTACTCAGTAGCGGTTGACCGGCGGCGGCTCGGGCGTCGGCAGCACGGTGCCCGCTGTGTTCTCCCACGCCTTCGCCCACGAGCCGTCCTCCATGGCCGCCTCGAGCACGTCGTTGATGAAGGAGCGGAACTCGTTGTCGCCCTTCTTCAAGCCGATGCCGTACGGTTCCTCGGTGAACGTGTAGTCGACCACCTCGAACTCGTCCTTGTTCTGGTCGACGAGGCCCGCGAGGATCACGTTGTCGGTGGTCAGCGCCTGGGCGTCGCCGTTGCGGATCGGCTCCAGGCAGTCCGAGTACTTGTCGAGTGTGATCACCTTGCTGGTGAACTCCTTGATGTTCTTCTCCGACGTCGACCCCGTGACCGTGCAGATCGTGTTGTCACCGATCGTGTCCGTGCTGGTGATGCCGTTCGGGTTGCCCTTCGGCACCAGGAACGACTGCCCTGCGATGTAGTAGGGGCCGGCGAAGTCGATGACTTCCTTGCGGGTGTCGTTGATGGTGTAGGTCGCCACGACGATGTCGACCTGCCCGTTCTGGATGAACGGCTCGCGGTTCTGCGAGACCGTCTCCTCCCACTTGATGTCGGTGGCGGCGATGCCGAGGGCGGCGGCGACCAGCTTGCCGATCTCGACGTCGAAGCCCTCCGGCACGCCGTCGGGGCCCATCAGGCCGAACAGTGGCTGGTCGAACTTCGTGCCGATGGTGATGGCTCCGGCGTCGGCCAGCTTCGCCATCGTGGTGCCGGCCGCGAACGACGGCGTGTCCGTCGGTTCGCCGGGCGTCGGCGCGTCCTTGATGCACGCCGTCAGGGCGAGCGCTGCCGCGAGCGCGACGGCGCCGGTGGCCAGTGTGAACTGCTTCATGGTCTTTCTCCGTTCTCGTGGGTGTATTAGGACAGGATCTTTGACAGGAAGTCCTTGGCCCTCTCGGACTTCGGGTGGGTGAAGAACGCCTCGGGGGTGGCCTCCTCGACGATGGCGCCGTCGGACATGAACACGACGCGGTCCGCAGCCTTGCGAGCGAAGCCCATCTCGTGGGTGACGACGATCATCGTCATGCCACTGCGGGCGAGCCCGATCATGACGTCGAGCACCTCGTTGATCATCTCCGGGTCGAGCGCGCTGGTTGGCTCGTCGAGCAGGATCAGCTTCGGGTCCATCGCCAACGACCGCGCGATGGCCACGCGCTGCTGTTGGCCGCCGGACAGCTGGGCGGGGAGCTTCTTCGCGTGATCCGCGACCCCGACCCGGGTCAGGAGCTCCATGGCACGCCGCTCCGCCTGGGCCTTCGGGAGCTTGCGTACCTTGATGGGGGCCAGCGTCACGTTCTCGAGCGCGGTCTTGTGAGCGAATAGGTTGAAGGCCTGGAACACCATGCCGACGTCGCTGCGCAGCTTGGCGAGGTCCTTCCCCTCCTGTGGAAGGAGCACGCCGTCGATCCGGATCTCGCCGGAATCGATGGTCTCCAGCCGGTTGATGGCCCGGCACAGAGTCGACTTGCCCGAGCCTGATGGCCCGATCACCACGACGACCTCGCCCTTGGCCACGACCAGGTCGATGTCGGTCAGGACATGGTGCTGCCCGAAGTACTTGTTCACGCCCCGTATCTCGATCAGCGGGGTGGGTGTGGGGTTCGGCGCCATGTTCCACAGTACGCACCCATATGTGCCCGTGACCAGGGTTCCCGGAAAGAGTTCTGAGATCGTGACCTCCGGTGGGCAGGTCCATCGGTTTCGACGGCTCGCTGGCACTCGCGCGTCGGTTCAATCAGCGGCGGATTCAGCGTGGGCAGTAGTCTGAGCCGGTGAGTCAATACGGTGACCTGTTGCAGCTGCCCCTTCGCCACGCCGGGAAGGTCCGCGAGCTCTACGACGTCGAGGTCGACGGCGTGGCGCGCATCCTGATGGTCGCCACCGACAACATCTCGGCGTACGACCACGTCCTCAGCACGCCCATCCCGGGCAAGGGCGAGATCCTCACCGCGCTCAGCCTGTGGTGGTTCACCCAGCTCGCAGACCTCGTCGACAACCACGTCGTCAGCACCGAGGTCCCGGAGGCGGTCGCCGGGCGCGCGACCGTCGTCGAAGCGCTGGACATGGTCGACGTCGAGTGCGTCGCGCGCGGCTACCTCACGGGCAGCGGTTGGACGGAGTACCAGGAGAGCCGGACGGTGTGCGGCATCCCGCTGCCCGAGGGCCTCCGCGACGGCGACAAGCTGCCTGAGCCGATCTTCACCCCCGCGATCAAGGCGCCGTTGGGGGAGCACGATGAGAACGTCGACTTCGCCACCATCGCCCGGCTGCACGGCGAGGCGCTCGCCGCGCAGCTGCGCGACCTGACGCTGGCGATCTACGCCCGCGCGGAGCGGATCGCCGCCGAGCGCGGCATCATCCTCGCCGACACCAAGTTCGAGTTCGGCCACCGCGCCGACGGCACGCTCGTCCTCGCCGACGAGGTGCTGACCCCCGACTCGTCGCGCTTCTGGGACGCCGCGCTCTGGCAGCCAGGGGAGTCGCTGCCGAGCTTCGACAAGCAGTACGTGCGCGACTGGCTGACCAAGGAATCGGGCTGGGACAAGGCGTCGGACGCCCCTCCGCCCCCGCTCCCCGACGACGTCGTTGCCGCCACCCACGCCCGTTACGCGGAGGCGCTGAAGCGGTTGGCGGGTTAGGCCCCGCTCGATCGGCGCACGATCAACTCCGGGGTGAGCACCACCCGCTCGTGCTCGTGGACGGCGCTGGTGGCGTGGTCGAGCAGCAGCTCGGCGGCTCGGCGGCCCATCTCGCGCGTCGGCTGCCGCACCGTGGTCAGCGGAACGATCCAGTCGGCGGCGAACGCCACGTCGTCGTAGCCGACGAGCGCGACGTCCTGGGGCACCCGCACCCCCGCACGGTCGAGCGCGCGGTACACGCCGAACGCGATCATGTCGTTGCCGCAGCAGACCCCGGTGGGGCGGGCGGCCATGGCGAGCAGGCGCCCGGCCGAGGCCTCGCCGCTCTCCAGGTTGATGCCGTCGGAGCGGGTGATCGCGAGCCCGTCCGGGTCGAGGCCGGCCTCCGACATCGCGAGGCGCATGCCGACGACGCGCTGTCGGAACTGGCCGAGGTCGGGCATGCCGCCGACGAAGGCCAGCCGCCGGTGCCCGAGCCCGATCAGGTGCCGCGCGGCCTGGCGCCCGCCCTCGACGTGGTCCACGCGCACCGAGCACGGATACTCGGGGCTCTCCTCGTCGATCAGCACGATCGGCGGCCCGGAGAGCGGGTCGCGGAAGGGGCGCCTCCCGCCCGTGGGGGTCACGAGGGCGCCGGCGACGCGCTGGCTCGCCAGCACGTCGAGGAGCTGCGCCTCGCGCTCGCGGTCGTTCTCGGAGTTGCACATGATGACGACGTGGCCGAGCGCCGACGCCGCTCGCTCGACGGCGTGAGCGAGCTCCATGAAGAACGGGCTCTTCAGGTCGACGACGATCAGCCCCAGTGTCGTGCTCGGCGCGCCGGTCAGGATCCGGGCCTGCTGGTTGCGCACGAAACCCAGCTGCTCGATGGCGGCCATCACGCGGTCCCTGGTCTCCGCGTTGACGCGCTCGGGGTGGTTCAGCGTGTTCGAGACCGTCCCCGGGGACACCGCCGCGAGCGCCGCCACGTCGACGATGCGCGCGCGCTCGCCGCCGGCCGATGGCGGGTGAAGCGGCACTGCTGCTCCCTCAAAGGTCACGGATCGATATCGATCCTGCGTACACGACTGGTAACTCCCCGGAACCCAGAGTAGTGTCCGGCTCAGCGCGATTAAAGCGTTTTAAGTAGCCGGGGCAGGGCCGCCCCGGCGCTCCACACCAGGCCTCGAAAGGACGGACACCATGAAACGGCGTCTCTTCATCAAGATCAACGGCATCGCGGTCGCGGCCGCTGTGGGCCTCAGCGCCTGCGTTGACGACACCACCACGGGCGCGCCTTCGCCCAGCGGAAGCGGCGGGG
>CAYVWO010000057.1:3444-4193 GCA_964455495.1 uncultured Tessaracoccus sp. | reverse complement strand
GCGGTCGCGGCCGCTGTCGGCCTCAGCGCGTGCAACGACGACACGGCAGCTCCCGGCGGGACCACGCAGCCCACAGGCGGCGCGACCACCGGCGGCGGTGGTGGCGGCAATCACACCATCGTGGTCGTCCCCAAGGACTCGACGAACCCGTGGTTCGTGCGCATGGACGTAGGCGTCAAGCGCTACGCGGCCGACACCGGCCTCGACGTGTACCAGAAGGGCCCAGCCACCACCGACGCCACGCAGCAGGCTCAGGTCATCCGCGACCTGATCGCCGCGAAGGTCAGCGCCCTGTGTGTCGTCCCCGTCGATCCGGGCGCGCTCGAGCCGGTCCTCAAGGAGGCCATGGACGCGGGCATCGTCGTCGTCACGCACGAGGGCGCCACCCAGCAGAACACCCAGTACAACCTCGAGGCCTTCAACAACTCGGCCTACGGCGGCTTCATCATGGACAACCTCGCCGAGGCCATGGGCGGTGAAGGCCTCTACACCACGATGGTCGGCCACGTCACCAACGCGTCCCACAACGAGTGGGCCGACGGCGGCGTCGCGCACCAGCTGGAGAAGTACCCGAACATGAAGCTGCTCGAGGCGGAGCCCCGCGTCGAGTCGCAGGACGACGGCGAGGTCGCGTACCAGAAGGCCAAGGAGCTGATCAAGAAGTACCCGGACCTCAAGGGCATCATGGGCACCTCGTCGTTCGACGCCCCCGGCGTCGCGCGCGCGATCGAGGAGCTCAGCCTGCAGGG
>CAYVWO010000057.1:0-3434 GCA_964455495.1 uncultured Tessaracoccus sp. | reverse complement strand
TCGTGCAGGCCCTCACCCTGTGGGATCCGGCGGAGGCCGGCTACGCGATGGCCGAGCTGGCCCGCAGGGTCCTCGACAAGGAGCCGATCGAGGCGCCGCTCGACCTCAAGGCCGAGGGCTACTCCGAGGTCAAGTTCGCCGAGGGCAGCGACAAGATCCTCGAGGGCGCAGGCTGGATCGTGATCACCAAGGATAACGTCGACAGCTTCGGCTTCTGATCCCACATCACATCGTCCGTGGGGCCGCTTCCACAGGGGGCGGCCCCACACACGATAGGAGCGCAATGGCTGAACCATTCCTGTCGATCCGAGGTCTCACGATGGCGTTCTCCGGCGTCAAGGCCCTCGACAAGGTCGACTTCGACATATACCCCGGTGAGGTGCACTGCCTCGCCGGCGAGAACGGCTCCGGCAAGTCGACCATGATCAAGGTCATCTCGGGGGTCTACGAGCCCAGCGAGGGCGAGATCGTCATGGGCGGCAAGTCCTACTCGAAGCTCACCCCCATCGAGGCCATCCATAACGGCGTCCAGGTCATCTACCAGGACTTCTCCGTCTTCCCGAACCTCACCGTGATGGAGAACCTGGCGCTCACCGGAGAGGTGTCCGCCGGCCGCAAGCTCGTCAACTGGCGGCGGTTCCGGCGGATCGCCGAGGAGGCCGTCGCCAAGATCAACTTCACGGTCGACCTCGACGCCCGTGTCGGCGACCTCTCCGTCGCCGACAAGCAGCTCGTCGCCATCTGCCGCGCGCTGCTCACCGACACCAAGCTGCTGATCATGGACGAGCCGACGACCGCGCTGACCCACCGCGAGGTCGAGGCGCTGTTCAAGGTCGTTGCCGACCTGCAGGCGCGCGGTATCGCGATCCTCTTCGTCAGTCACAAGCTGGAGGAGGTCTTCGAGATCAGCGAGCGGTTCACCATCATCCGCAACGGAAAGCTGGTCATCACCACGGTCCCGGAGGAACTGGACCGCAAGAAGTTCGCCCAGTACATGACGGGCCGCGACTACGACGAGTCCAGCACCGCCCCGACGGGGGAGCCCGGCGCTCCCGTGCTCGAGGCCAGGGGCATCGGGCTGAAGGACGCGCTGTACGACATCGACTTCACCCTGCACAAGGGCGAGGTGCTGGGCATCACCGGCCTCCTGGGCTCCGGCCGCACCGAGTTGGCGCTGACGCTGTTCGGCGTCTTCCCCTCCGACGAGGGAGAGCTCCTCGTGAACGGCAAGCCCGTGCGGTTGAAGGGCATCGGCGACGCCATCGCCAACGGCATCGCCTACGTGCCGGAGGACCGGCTCACCGAGGGCCTCATGCTGCAGCGCTCCATCGCCGACAACGTCGTCATCTCGGAGCTCGACAACATGAGCAGTGCCGTCGGCATCCTCGACGAGAAGCGCCGCGCCGAGGAGATCGACCGCTGGGTCGCCGAGCTGAAGATCGCGACGAAGAACCCGAACAACGCGGTAAGCACGCTGTCGGGCGGCAACCAGCAGCGCGTGGTCCTCGCCAAGTGGCTCGCCACCAACCCGGACATCCTGATCCTCAACGGCCCCACCGTCGGCGTCGACATCGGGTCCAAGCGCGACATCCACCTGATCCTCGGCGAGCTCGCCGAGCGCGGGATGGGGATCATCGTCATCACCGACGACATCCCCGAGCTCCTGTCGACATCGAACCGGATCCTGCTGCTTCAGGGGGGCCGCATCGTCGCCGACGTCGACCCCGCCTCGGTCACCGAGCAGGAGATGTCGGCCATGATCACGGGCGGTTCCGTGCCCGGAAAGGAGCACTGAGATGCAGGGCTTCCTCGGCAAGCTGTTGCGCGCCAACGAGTTCTACCTCTTCCTGATCATCGTCGTGGTCAGCCTGATCATCCAGGCCCGTAGCGGCCAGTTCTTCACGCCGAACAACCTGGTAGACCTCGCCAACGCGATGGTCGTACCCGGCCTGTTCGCGATCGGCGCTTACCTGGTGATCGTCTCCGGCGGCATCGACGTGTCGTTCCCGGCGCTCGCCTCGCTGGCCGTCTACGCGGTCACGCGGTACCTCGTCGACAGCGGCTACCAGGGATCGGTCATCCTGCCGTTCGCGCTGGTGATCGTGATCGGCGCGCTGCTCGGCGCGTTCAACGGGGCGTTCACCTCGCGGCTGGCGGTGCCGACGCTGATCATCACGCTCGGCACGGCCAACGTGTTCTCCGGCATCATGCAGGGCGCGTTGTCCTCGGTGCAGATCTCGCAGCTGCCGCCGTCGATGGAGGCGTTCGGCCGCGCGTCGCTGTTCAAGGCGACGAGCGCGACCGGCCTGACCTCCGCCATGCCCGCGTCGTTCCTGATCCTGGTCACCGTACTGGCGCTCGTGTTCTTCGTGATGCGCTACACCATGTTCGGCCGCGGGATCTTCGCGCTGGGCGGCGACGAGTCGTCGGCCGTGCGCGCGGGCTTCAAGGTGCGGCGGATCAAGTTCTGGCTGTACGTGATCGTCGGCGTGATCGCTGCCCTCGGCGGTCTCGTACGCACCACGAGCATGGGGCAGATGCATCCCACCAACCTGCTCGGCATGGAGATGATGGTCATCGCGGCCGTCGTGCTCGGCGGCACCGCCATCACCGGCGGCACCGGCTCGCTCACGGGCGTGATGCTTGGCACGCTGCTCATCGTCATCGTGCAGAACAGCATGATCCTCGTCGGCGTGCCGACGTTCTGGCAGCGCTTCGCGCTCGGCCTCCTGATCATCGTCGGCACCGGTGTGTCGGCCGTCCAGCTGACGCGGCGTCGAAGGCGCCAGCGCCTGGTGGCGGAGTGAAAGGACCATTGTCATGACCACAACCACCGTCACCCCCGACAAGAAGAAGAGGACGCTCAGCCTCGGGCTCGACCCGCACCTGCAGCGCCTGGTATTCATGCTGGCCGCGCTGCTGCTGCTCTTCGCGATCATGAAGACCGACGCCTTCACCCGGGTGTCCACCTGGCAGGCCATGGGCGTCGCGTTCCCCGAGTTCGGGCTCATGGCCCTCGGCGTGATGCTCACCATGATCACGGGCGGCATCGACCTTTCGTCGGTCGGCATCGCGAACATGACGGCCATCGCGTCGGCGACCGTGATGCTCTCCATCGCCCCCTCCGGGGCGGCCGACGGGCAGCAGGCCACGGCGGTCCTCGTCGGGATCGTGCTGTCGATCGTGCTCGGCACGCTCGCCGGGGCGTTCAACGGGTTCCTCGTCGCGAAGGTGAAGATCCCGGCCATCCTCGTGACGCTCGGCACGCTCGAGCTGTTCACGGGCATCGCCATCGTGATCACCGCGGGCAAGCCGCTCAGCGGCCTGCCTCCCGCCTACAGTGCGCTGCTCGGCGGGAAGATCCTGCGGATCCCCATGCCGCTCATCATCTTCGTCGTCGTCGCGCTCATCATCGGGTTCATCCTCACGAAGAT
>CAYVWO010000056.1:5434-10872 GCA_964455495.1 uncultured Tessaracoccus sp. | reverse complement strand
TCCTACTTCTCGGGCAACGTCGTCCAGATCTGCCCCGTCGGCGCCCTGACGTCGGCCGCGTATCGCTTCCAGTCGCGCCCGTTCGACCTGGTGTCTACGACGACGACCTGCGAGCACTGCGCGTCCGGCTGCGAGCTGCGCACCGACCACCGGCACCACCAGGTCAAGCGCCGCCTCGCGGGCAACGACCCGCAGCGCAACGACGAGTGGAACTGCGACAAGGGCCGCTTCGGCTTCATGTACGGCCGCGGCGACGACCGCGTCACCCGCCCGCTCGTCCGCAGGAACGGCGTGCTCGAGCCCGCGTCGTGGCCCGAGGCCATCGACGCCGCCGTTCACGGCCTCCGCGCCGCCGGGTCCTCGGTGGGCGTGCAGACCGGCGGTCGGCTCACCGTCGAGAACGCCTACGGCTACGCCAAGTTCGCCCGCGCGGTGCTCGGCACCAACAGCGTCGACTTCCGCTCCCGCCCCGGCTCCGCCGAGGAGGCCGGGTTCCTGGCCGCGCGCGTCGCGGGCAAGGGGCTCGTCGAGTCGGTGACCTTCGCCGACCTCGAGGCCGCCTCCCGCGTCGTTCTCGTCGCCTTCGAGCCCGAGGACGAGGCGCCCAGCGTCTTCCTCCGCCTCCGCAAGGCTGTCCGCAAGAACCGCCTGAAGGTGACCGCCATCGCGCCGTTCGCGTCGCGCGGCTCGGCCAAGATGTCCGCCACCGTGATCCCCACCGCCCCCGGCGGCGAGGCCGCGGAGCTCACGTCGCTCGCCGACCTGGACGCAGGGACGATCATCCTGGTGGGGGAGCGCGCCGCGGTCCTCCCCGGCCTGCTCAGCGCGGCCGCCGCGAAGGCCGACGCCACGGGCGCCCGCCTCGCGTGGATCCCGCGCCGCGCCGGCGACATGGGTGCCATCGAGGCCGGCTGCCTCCCCGGCTTGCTGCCCGGCGGCCGCTCCGCCGGTGACGCCGCCGCCCGCGTCGACGTCGCCTCGCACTGGGGCGTCGACTCCCTGCCGACCGCGCCCGGCCTCACCGCCGCGGAGCAGTTCGCGGCCCTGGCCGACGGCTCGCTCGCGGCGCTCGTCGTCGCCGGCGTCGACCCGTCCGACCTGGCCGATCCGGCCGCCGCCATCGCCGGCCTCGAGGCCGCGGGCTTCGTCGTCAGCATCGAGCAGCGGCTGAGCGCGGTGACCGAGCGTGCCGACGTCGTGTTCCCCGCGGCCCTGCTCGAGGAGCAGGCCGGGCACTTCCTGAACTGGGAGCACCGCGACGGCAGGGTCCGGATCGTCAACAAGGCGACCCCTTCGCCCATGACCGACCTCCGCATCCTCGCCGCGCTCGCGGACGCCCTCGGCTCCGACCTGGGCTTCCGCAACGCCAAGCAGGCGTGGGACGACCTCACCGAGCTCGGCGCCTGGGACGGCGATCGCCCGGCGGCCCCCGCCGTCGCGGCGAGCGGCCCGGCCGACGGCCTGCTGCTCGCGGGGTGGCGTGAGCTGCTCGACGCCTCGCAGGGCAACGACTACGAGATCGCGCTGCGCGCCACGGCTCGCCCGGTCGTCGCCAGGGTCTCCACCGCGACCGCCGAGCGCCTCGGCCTCGGCGAGGTCGTCGCCGTCGAGGCAGGCGCGCGTTCCGCGCTGCTTCCCCTCGACATCGTCGACGGAATGGTCGACGACGTGATCTGGGTGCCGCTCAACCCCGGCACCGAACAGCGGCTCTACGCGGCCCCGGGGACCCCCGTGGCCGTCTCGCCCGTCTCCGTGGACGAAGGGGTGTGACTCCAATGGGCATCTTTATGAACGACCCCTGGTGGCTGGTCCTGATCAAGGTGGTGGCGCTCTTCGTGGTGCTGCTGCTCTGGACCATCTTCAACGTCTGGTACGAGCGTCGCCTCGTCGGCAAGATGCAGCATCGCCTCGGCCCCATCATGAACGGGCCGTTCGGCCTCGGGCAGGCCTTGGCCGACGGCGCGAAGCTGATCGCCAAGGAGGACTTCCGGCCGAAGAACGCCGACGGGTTCGTCTTCAACCTGGCCCCGGTCCTGACCGGCGTGGCCGCGTTCACCTGCTGGACGGTGATCCCGTTCAGCGGCGAGCTCGAGCTGTTCGGCGTGACCACCCGGCTGCAGGTCGCGGACCTGCCCGTGTCGGCCATCTTCATCCTGGCCTCCGCGTCGATCGGCATCTACGGCATCGTGCTGGCCGGCTGGGCGGGCAACTCCACCTACTCGTTCCTCGGCTCGATCCGCTCGACGGCGCAGATGATCTCCTACGAGATCGCGATGGGACTGTCCATGGTGGCGGTGTTCCTCATGGCGGGCTCGATGTCGACGTCGCAGATCGTCGAGGCGCAGCGCCAGCCCATCCTGTTCGCGCTCCCGTGGGACCGCGCGGCCACCGTCGAGGTAGGCATCCAGGGCTGGTACTTCCTGCTGCTGTTCCCGTCCTTCATCATCTACGCCATCGCGATGGTCGGCGAGACGAACCGCGCCCCCTTCGACCTTCCCGAGTGCGAGTCGGAGCTGGTGTCGGGTTACCTGACCGAGTACTCCGGCTTCCGCTACGCGATGTTCTTCCTCGCCGAGTACATCAACATGGCCACAGTCTCGGCCGTGTGCACCACGCTGTTCCTCGGTGGCTACCTCGCACCCTGGCCATTGAACTTGGTGCCGTTCCTGAACAACCCGTGGCTCGGCCCCGTCTGGTTCATGCTCAAGGTCCAGCTGCTGATCTCGGTGTTCGTGTGGCTGCGCGGCACGCTGCCGCGCCTCCGCTACGACCAGTTCATGGGATTCGGCTGGAAGGTCCTGATCGAGGTCTCGCTGATCTGGATCGTCATGGTGGCGCTCGCGCCGCAGTACACGCTGGCGCTCGCCGTCGTCCTCGTCGCCGTCTTCATCCTGATCTTCGGCAAGACGAAGGACGCGGCAACCAAGCCGGAGCTGAAGGTCTCTGCCGACTTCGATCCGTACGCGGGCGGCTACCCCGTGCCGCCGATGCCGGGGCAGGTCCTGCCCGAGTTGGTGAGCGTCGTTGCCGGCACGCAGCAGGCCGACAACGACGAGGCGGAGCCCGCCGCTACCGAAGGGAAGGACGCCTGATGGGATTCCTCAGCCAGTGGGCCGGGTTCGGCATCACGTTCAACACGATCTTCCGCAAGACCTTCACCCAGGGCTACCCGGAGAAGGGCAAGGAGAAGGTCACGATGCCGCGCTTCCACGGCCGGCATCAGCTGAACCGCTGGCCCGACGGCCTCGAGAAGTGCGTCG
Source organism: uncultured Tessaracoccus sp. (assembly GCA_964455495.1). Lineage (GTDB taxonomy): Bacteria > Actinomycetota > Actinomycetes > Propionibacteriales > Propionibacteriaceae > Arachnia. Next base: position 7,612 of record CAYVWO010000056.1, on the reverse strand, counting down.
GCTGCGAGCTGTGCGCGTGGGCCTGCCCGGCGGACGCCATCTACGTCGAGGGCGCGGACAACACCGACGAGGACCGTTACTCGCCCGGCGAGCGCTACGGCCGCGTCTACCAGATCAACTACCTGCGGTGCATCTTCTGCGGGCTCTGCATCGAGGCCTGCCCGACGCGCGCGCTGACCATGACCAACGAGTTCAAGCTCGGCGACGAGACGCGCGCCAGCCTGATCTACGAGAAGGAGCGGCTCCTCGCGCCGCTGCTTCCCGGCATGGAGCAGCCGCCGCACGCGCGCCACCTCGGCGACGACGAGAAGGACTACTTCCTCGGCCTCCCCGCCACCGGACAGCCCGACACCCGCACCGCCTCGACCTCAGGAGCGGCCAAATGATCCCGATGATCCCGCTGGTCACCGCCAGCGAGGTGGCCTTCTGGGTGTGCGCGCCGCTCGCGGTGCTGTGCGCCCTCGGGCTCCTCCTTTCGCGCAAGCCGGTCCACTCGGCCATCGCCATGGCCGGCGTGATGATCTCCATCGCCGTGCTGTACGCGGCGCAGGACGCCCCGTTCCTGTTCGTGGTGCAGATCGTCGTCTACACCGGCGCCATCCTGATGCTCTTCCTGTTCGTGGTCATGCTGATCGGCGTCGACGCGCAGGACTCGGTCGTCGAGACCCTCAAGGGCCACCGCATCGCGGCCGCCGTCGTCGCGTTCGGCGTCGGCGTCCTGCTGATCGCGGCCGTCGGGCAGTTCACGCTTGGCGGGGTCCCAGCCGGCCTGGCCGACGCCAACGCGGAGCACGGCGGCAACATCGAGTCGATCGCCGCCATGCTGTTCAGCAGGTACGTGTTCCTCTTCGAGGCGACCGCCGCGCTGCTGATCACGGCCGCCGTCGGCGCCGTCGTTCTCGCGCACGGCGAGGAGCTGAAGAAGAAGGTCTCGCAGCCCGAGCAGATGGTCCAGCGCACCCGCGACTACGGGGAGCTCGGCGAGCACCCCGGACCGCTGCCCAACTCCGGCGTCTTCGCCCGGCACAACGCGATCTCTACCCCGGCGCTCCTGCCCGACGGCTCGATCGCGGAGAAGTCGGTGTCCCGGACGCTCGCCATGCGCGGCGTGATCGTGGACGTCGACGAGCTGCGCGCCCCCACCACCTCGGCGTACGCGGCGCTCGACGCCCGCGACGAGGAGATCGAAGGAGACGACGAATGAACCCCGAGGGTTTCCTGATCCTCTCGGCGATCCTTTTCGCGATCGGCATCGCGGGCTTCCTGCTCCGCCGCAACGCGATCATCGCCTTCATGAGCATCGAGCTCATGCTGAACGCCACCAACCTGGCGTTCGTCTCCTTCGCCCGTTTCCACGGCAATCTCGACGGGCTCATCGCGGCCTTCTTCGTGATGGTCGTGGCAGCCGCGGAGGTGGTCGTTGGCCTGGCGATCATCGTCGCCGTGTACCGCGCCCGCCGCTCCGCATCGGTCGACGACGCCAACCTGATGAAGTTCTAAGGGGACGAGAAGCGTGCAACTCCTCGAGACTTATTCCGCCCTCTCCGGCCAGGGCATGATGACCTGGCTGCTCATCGCGGTGCCGCTGGCCTCGGCGGCCTTCCTGCTGCTCGCGGGCAAGGCGAGCGACGGCTGGGGCCACCTGCTCGGCACCGCGGCCCCCGTCGTGTCGTTCCTGCTCGGCCTCGTGCTGTTCGTGGGCCTCCTCGGCGCGGCCCCCGAGGCCCGCTCGATCAACGTCGCGGTCTACGAGTGGATGGCCACCGGCGCCTGGTCGGTGGACTTCGGCCTGCTCGTCGACCCGCTGTCGATCCTGTTCGTGCTGCTGATCACGGGCGTCGGCTCGCTGATCCACGTGTACTCGATCGGCTACATGTCCCACGACGACCGCCGCCGCCGGTTCTTCGCCTACCTGAACCTGTTCGTCGCCGCGATGCTGACCCTGGTTCTGGCCGACAACTACCTGGTGCTGTTCCTCGGCTGGGAGGGCGTGGGCCTCGCCTCGTACCTCCTGATCAGCTTCTGGGCGCACAAGCCGTCGGCCGCCCGTGCGGGCAACAAGGCGTTCATCGTCAACCGCGTCGGCGACCTTGGCCTGATGATGGCGATCTTCACCATGTTCGCGATGTTCGGCTCGGTCAGCTACGCGGATGTCAACGCGGGCGCCGCTGGTCTGAC
>CAYVWO010000056.1:0-5424 GCA_964455495.1 uncultured Tessaracoccus sp. | reverse complement strand
TGGGCGACGATGATCGGCGTCTTCCTGCTGATCGGCGCGTGTGGCAAGTCCGCGCAGGTCCCGCTGCACTCCTGGCTGCTTGACGCGATGGAGGGCCCGACCCCGGTCTCCGCGCTCATCCACGCCGCCACCATGGTCACCGCGGGCGTCTACCTCGTCGTCCGCTCCAACGTGATCTACGCGCAGTCGGAGCTCGCGCTGACGGCCGTCGCCATCGTCGGCACCGTCACGCTGCTCGCCGGCGCGATCATCGGTTCGGCGAAGGACGACATCAAGAAGGTCCTCGCGGGCTCGACCATGTCGCAGATCGGCTACATGATGCTGGCGGCGGGCCTCGGCCCCGTCGGCGCCTCGTTCGCGATCTTCCACCTGATCACGCACGGCTTCTTCAAGGCCAACATGTTCCTCGGCGCCGGCTCCGTGATGCACGGCATGGGCGACGACGTGAACATGCGCCACTACGGGGCGCTCGCGGGTCCGATGCGTGTCACGTTCCTCACGTTCGCGATGGGCTACCTGGCCATCATCGGCTTCCCGTTCACCGCGGGCTTCTACTCGAAGGACCACATCATCGAGGCCGCCTTCCACCACAACGCGGTGATCGGTGTGCTCGCGCTCATCGGCGCCGGCGTCACCGGCTACTACATGACGCGCCTGATGATGATGACCTTCTTCGGCGAGAAGCGCTGGGAGGACGGCGTGCACCCGCACGAGTCCCCGCGCGTGATGACGGTCCCGCTCATCGTGCTCGCTGCCCTCTCGGTCGTCGCGGGCCTGCTGATGAACGGTTGGATCCAGGGCTGGCTTGAGTCCTCCACGGGCCAGCACGCCCACGAGACCCCGCTGCTGAACTTCACCCCGGTCGGGCTGCTGACCCTCGCGGTCGTCGCCGTCGGCGTGCTGCTCGGCTGGTGGCTGCACAAGGGCCGCATCGCACGGGACGAGCCGGCCACCGGCAACCTCCTGCTGCTCGCGGGCCGCAACGACCTCTACGGCGACGCGTTCAACGAGCACGTCGTCATCCGCCCCACGGTGGGCCTCGCCGCCGGCGTCGCCGCGTTCGACAGGTCCACCGTCGACGGCGTCGCGATGGGATCGGCCACCGCGGCCGCCGGGCTGGGGGAGTGGCTGCGCAAGGCCCAAAACGGCAACGTGCGCAGCTACGGCCTCATCCTCGGTGCCGGCGTGATCGTCCTCGCCGTCGTCGCGTTGCTCGGGCAGCTGGGCTAAGGAGTAGGAAACAACAATGTCAATGCTTCTGACCATCCTGGCCCTCGTGCCGATCGCCGGCGCGGTGGTGGTGTTCTTCCTGAAGGGACACGTCGCCAAGCTCGTCGGCTACGGGTTCGCGCTCACCACCGCGGTGCTCGGCGTCCTGGCCTTCGTCCTGCACGCGCAGGGCGCGGCCTTGGCGCAGCAGGCGTCGTGGATCCCCGCCGTCGGTGCGCATTACGCGCTCGACCTCGACGGCATGGCAGCCATCCTCGTCCTGATGACCGTGATCCTCGTCCCCGTCGTGCTGCTCGCCGAGTGGCACGTGGGCGACGCGGAGACGGCGCGCTGGGGCTCCTCGGTGTTCTTCGCGCTCGCGCTGCTCATGCAGGGCTTCGCGCTGTTCGTGTTCATGGCCTCCGACGTGCTGCTGTTCTACATCGCCTTCGAGGCGACGCTGATCCCGACGTACTTCCTGATCGCCGGCTACGGCGGCCCGAAGCGCCGCGCGGCCGCCATCAAGTTCCTGATCTACTCGCTCGCCGGCGGCCTCGTCATGCTGGTCGCGGTCGCGGGCCTCTACGCGGTCACCGCCTCGCAGGGCGGCCCCAGCTTCCTGCTGAGCGACCTGCAGGGTGTGGAGATGTCGCAGGGCATCGGCCGCTGGCTGTTCGTCGGCTTCTTCTTCGCATTCGCGGTGAAGGCGCCCATGGCGGGCCTGCACACCTGGCTTCCCGACGCCGCCGAGCAGTCGACCCCGGGAACCTCGACGCTGCTCGTCGGCATCCTCGACAAGATCGGCACCTTCGGCATGATCAAGATCTGCCTGATGGTGTTCCCCGAGGCCAGCGCCTGGGCCACCCCGTTCATCTTGGTCTGGGCCATCGTCTCGGTGCTCTACGGCGCCCTGATGGCGCTCAACGCCCGCGACCTCCTGCGCCTGGTGTCCTACACCTCCATCAGCCACTTCGGTTTCATGGTGTTCGGCATCTTCGCGCTGACCACGCAGTCGCTCAGCGGCTCGATCCTCTACATGCTGAACCACGGCCTGTCGACGGCGGCCATGTTCCTCGTCGTCGGGTTCATGATCCGGCGCCGCGGATCGGCCGACATCGACGCGTTCGGCGGCGTGCAGAAGGTTGCCCCGGTGCTCGCGGGCGTGCTGCTGACCTCCGGCCTCACCGCCCTCGCGCTGCCCGGCATGGGCAGCTTCGTCTCGGAGTTCCTGGTCATGGCCGGCGCGTGGGGCCGCTACCCGGTCCACACCGCCATCATCACGCTCGGCACCGTGCTGGCGGCCGCCTACGTGATGCGCATGTACCTGCGCACCATGACCGGCCCGGTCACGGAGCAGGTCTCCACCCACGTCACCACAGACCTGACGTCTCGCGAGAAGGCCGTCATCGCCCCGCTCCTCATCCTCCTGATCGTGTTCGGCTTCTTCCCCAAGCCGGTGCAGGCAGTCGCTGACCAGGCTGCCATCCAGGTGATGTCGATCGTCGGCGCGGTCGACCCCGCCCCGCAGGTTCAGGAAGGCAACCGATGACCACCTTGTTGGAACTTCCCACGGCGACCATCGAGTGGGCGCTGCTGTCGCCGCTCATCGTCCTGCTGGGCGTCGGCTGTCTCGGCATCGTGCTGGAGGCCGTCGTCCCGCGGAGCTGGCGGTACCTGACGCAGACCGCGCTCACCGCGGTCGGCCTCATCGTCGCGCTCGGCCTCACCATCCTCGACTGGGTGAAGGGCGAGATGCGGCTGACCGCCGAGGGCCTCCTTGCGCTCGACGGTCCCACCTACGTGTTCTGGAGCCTGCTCCTGATCGTCGGGCTCGGCGGCACGGCGCTCTTCGCGGAGCGCCAGCTCGGCGGCGGCCAGTCGGCCTTCGCCGCGTCGGCCTCGACGGTGCCCGGATCGCCGCTCGAGCGCGAGGCCGAGCGCCTGCGCCGCGAGCACACGGAGGTCTTCCCGCTGCTGGTGTTCGCGATCTTCGGCATGATGCTGTTCGTCGCAGCGAACAACCTGCTCGTGCTGTTCGTGGCCGTCGAGATCCTGTCGCTGCCGCTGTACCTGCTGACCGCGATGGCGCGTCGTCGCCGCCTGCTCAGCCAGGAGGCAGCGCTCAAGTACTTCCTGCTCGGCTCGCTCGCCTCCGCCATCATGCTCTACGGCATCGCGCTGCTCTACGGCTACGCCGGGAGCATGGGCCTCGCTCAGCTCGACGCGGCCATCTCGGCCGACGCCGGCGCGAAGGGCCTGCTGCTTGGCGGCCTCGTCATGGTCTCGGTCGGCCTGCTGTTCAAGATCGGCGCCGTACCCTTCCACGCCTGGACCCCCGACGTCTACATGGGCGCTCCGACCCCGGTTACCGGCTTCATGGCGATCGCCACGAAGACCGCCGCGGTCGCCGCGCTGCTGCGCGTGTTCTACGTGGGCCTCGGCGGCGCAGCGTGGACCTGGCAGCTGGTGTTCGCCGTCGTCGCCATCGCCTCGATGGCGCTCGGCTCCGTCGTCGCCATCGCGCAGAACGACATCAAGCGCCTGCTCGCCTACTCGTCCATCGCGCACGCCGGCTTCATCCTCGTCGGCGTCGTCGGCGCGGTCGCGGGCGGCGCGGAGGTCTCCGTGTCGTCGGTCAGCGCCATCGCGTTCTACCTGCTGACCTACGGTGTCGCCACCCTCGGCGCGTTCGCCATCGTCACGATGGTGCGGCGCTCGGGCGGCGAGGCGAACTCGCTGGACGCCTGGAAGGGCCTCGGCAAGCGCAACCCCGTCATCGCCCTTGCCATGACGCTGTTCATGCTCAGCTTCGCCGGCATCCCGCTGACCGCCGGCTTCGTCGGCAAGCTCGCGGTGTTCGCCGCGGCCTGGGTCGGCGGCTACGGCTGGCTGGTGCTCGTCGCCGTCGTCATGAGCGTCATCGCCGCGGTCTTCTACCTCAAGGTCATCGTGGCGATGTGGTTCCGCGACGAGGACCCCGAGGTCGTCGGCACGGTGGAGACGCCGTCGCTGTGGACGTGGAGCGTGCTGATCGTCGCCGCGGTGGCTACGCTGGTCCTCGGCCTCATCCCGGGCGGCCTGCTCGAGCTGCTCGGTAACGCGGCCCAGTTCATCCGCTAAGGAAGCATTGATCAGTGGTTCCCTAACCCCTAGGAGTTGCGCCGTGGCGGCACCCCCGCTCGACGAGACGTTGACCACGCTCCTCGACCAGTTCGAGGAGCGCTTGGTCGATGTCGCCGTCGCCTCGTCCCCGTTCGTGACCGAGGCGGCCCGGCACATCATCGACGCCGGCGGCAAGCGATTCCGCCCGCTGCTGGTGTTCCTCGCCTCGCAGTTCGGCGGCGACGTGGACGTCGACGACGTCATGCGGGCCGCGATGGTGATGGAGTTGACGCACGTCGCGAGCCTCTACCACGACGACGTCATGGACGTGGCCGACCTGCGCCGCGGGGCTCCCTCCGCCAACCGGCTGTGGGGCAACTCCGTCGCCATCCTCGTGGGCGACTTCCTGTTCGCCCGGGCCTCGACGACGGTGGCCGAGCTGGGTGTCGAGTACGTCCACCTCCAGGCCGAGACCTTCTCGCGCCTGGTGCAGGGGCAGATCGCCGAGACAAAGGGCCCGGCGGACGGCGACGTCCCCCTCGAGCACTATCTCCAGGTGATTGCCGACAAGACGGGGTCGCTGATCGCCGCGTCCGCCCGGTTCGGCGGCATGGTGGCCGGCGCCTCGGCCGAGACGCTGGACGCGCTTGCGGCCTACGGCGAGGAGGTCGGCCTGGTCTTCCAGCTCTCTGACGACCTGATCGACATCACGTCGGACAAGACCGGCAAGACGCCGGGCACGGACCTCCGCGAGGGCGTTCCCACCCTGCCGGTGCTGATGCTGCGCGCCGAGAACGACCCCGCCGACGCGGAGCTCCTCGCCCTGATCGACGGCGACCTCAGTTCCGACAACGCGCTCGCGGCCGCCCTCTCCGGGCTGCGCGCCCATCCCGTCCTCGCCCGCGCAAAGGCGGAGGTGGAGCGTCACGCGGAGATCGCCCGGGCCCACCTCGCGCCCCTGCCCGAAGGCGAGGCGAAGGAGGCCCTCCTCCGCGTCTGCGCCGACCTCGTCGACCGCACGACCTAGCGACCAAGGATCGCTAGCCGCTACTCCCTCGTTGAGCCGCGCTCGAAGCGCGCAGGCGCGTGCCGAACCTACCGCTCGTTGAGCCG
>CAYVWO010000055.1:613-11163 GCA_964455495.1 uncultured Tessaracoccus sp. | reverse complement strand
GACTGCGTCCACCCCTCGCGCGTGGCCCGCAACGCGGCCATTTACACCTCCGACGGCCGCTACAACGTCAACACGGCGCGGCACCGTCGCTCGTTCATCCCGCTCGAAGAGGGCTGCGACTGCTACACCTGCACGCATTACACGCGCGCGTACCTCCATCACCTGTTCAAGGCGAAGGAGATGCTGTCGGCGACGCTCGCGACCATCCACAACGAGCGCTTCACCGTCCGCTTGGTTGACAACATCCGCGCGGCCCTGAGCAGCGGCGACTTTTACGCCTTCCGCGACGAGTTCCTCGGCCGCTTCTACGGTGGCCCGGCATCCTGAGCCGCAACGATGCTTAAGAGTCGAGTTTTCGGTCAGATCTGACCTAAAACTCGACTCTTAAGGAAGTGTTGGGCAATGGCCGACGTCGGCGCCGCCCTTACACGAGCGCCGCGTACCAGTCGTCGGACACGGGCTCGCACCACTCGTTGTAGGCGTCCTCGCCGGGGACCGCGATGGCGAGATGGCTGAACCACGAGTCGGCCTTCGCGCCGTGCCAGTGCTTCTGGCCCGCGGGGATCTGGACGACAGACCCGGGTTCGAGGCTCACCGGGGCCTCGCCGTCGGCCTGGTACCAGCCGCTGCCAGCGGTGCACAGCAGGATCTGGCCGCCGCCCGTGGAGGCGTGGTGGATGTGCCAGTTGTTGCGGCAGCCCGGCTCGAAGGTGACGTTGGCGACGGCGACGCCGTCGGTGGTCAGCGGGTTGAGGTAGCTCTGCCCGATGAAGTACTGGGCGTAGAGCTCGTTCTCCCCGCCGCGCGGGAAGATGCTGTCGAATGTGGCGTCGGTCATCGGTTCTCCTTATGTGGTGAGTGCGACTTTGAGGGCCTCGCGGGCGGCCATGGCCGCGTAGCCGGCGGCCGCGTCGTCGAGGGGGAGGGTGCGGTCGAAGACCCGGCCGGGGTCGATCTCGCCGCTCAGCACCTGCGCGAGCGAGGGCTCCATGTAGGCGCGCACGGGGGCGGGGCCGCCGGCGAGCCGGACGTTCTTCCAGAACAGCGAGCCGAAGCCGGGCGGGGCGCCGTCGAACTGGGATACGCCGACCCGGGACACGACACCGCCGACGCGGACGATGCCGAAGGCCTGCTCGTACGCGGCCGCGTGCCCGACCGCCTCGATCACGACCTCCGCGCCCTCGCCGTCGCCCACCTCCAGGACCCGGGCGACACCCTCCTCGCCGCGCTCGGCGACGACCTCGGTGGCGCCCCAGTCCGTGCCGAGGTCGGTGCGGTCGCGGTGGCGACCCATCAGGATGATGCGCTCGGCGCCGAGCGTCCGGGAGGCGAGGACGGCGGAGAGCCCGACGGCGCCGTCGCCGATCACGGTGACGACGACGGGAGGACCGCGCCATCCATGTACCGCCGGTGCACCTTTCCGCGGCAGTCGGCTACTTGGAGCACCCGATTGGGCAGGGCTAGCGATCCTTGGTCGCTAGCGGGCCGCGTGCTCAGGAAGCGGTACGGCACGGACGTCGAGGCCGTCGATGCCCGCGTAGTCGTCTGGGTTGCAGGTGAAGAGAGGGAGGCGCTCGGCCAGCGCCGTGGCGGCGATCAGCGCGTCGTAGGCGCGCGCGGCGGGCTTGCGTCCCCGGGCGCGCATGGCCGCCGCCACCCCGCCGAAGGCCCGAGCCGCCTCGCGCCCGAAGGCGATCGGGTCGAAGTCAGCCTCGGCCTGCTGGACATGGGCTTGGCGGCGGGCGCGCTCGAGGTCGTCCCCTGCCACAAGCGGGCCTACCGAGAGCTCAGCCAGCGTAATGGTCGAGATGAGGGAGGTCTCCGGAAGGTCGTCGGGATCAAGCTTGGGCAGCAGGATCAGCACGTTGGTGTCGACTAGGCCGCGGCCGTCCGTGGGCTCATCCAGCTTGGCCGCGCTCACAGCGCCGGGTCCAAGACCTCGTCGATGTCGGCGCGCAGCCGAGCTGGGTCGACATCGGGGAGGGACCGGCGACGCCGAATCAACTCCCGCGTCGACAGCGGCGCGCGAGGCAGGGGATGGAGCTCGGCGACGGGGACGCCGTCCTTGGTGACGACAACCGATCCGCCGCGGCCGACCGCATCGATGATCGCGCCGCCTCGGTTGCGCAAGTCGCGAACGCTGACTGAGGTGCTCATGATCGATTGTCTCACGCGTGATACGTTGAATCAACGGGTAGGTGCGCGCGAAATCAGCGAGTGCAAGACGGAACCTACGCAGGCGCACGCACACCACAGCGCTGGAGGATCCGTGAGTGTGGCTCGATGGGCGGACGCTGTCGATTCCGGACCAGGCCGCGGGGCTCAACCGGCGGCGGCGTAGGTGGGCTCGCGGCGCTTGACCGCGGCGATGACCCGATAGGTGATCGGCAGGCAGAGGGTCTCGACGGCGACCTTCCACAGGTAGCCGACCAGGATGTAGTTGACCATCGTCGCGCCGCCGATGATGCCGCCGAAGGCGATCAGGCAGAACAGCGTGGTGTCGGCGGCCTCGCCGACGACCGTCGAACCGAGCAGGCGGGACCACAGCGAGCCCTCGGGGGAGCGCTCCTTCAGCTTCACCAGCACCCAGGCGTTCAGCAGCTGGCCCGCGAGGTAGCCGATCAGCGACGCCGCGACGATCCGCGGCACGAAGCCCAGCACGGCGTCGAACGCCTCCTGATTGGGCCAGTCCGCCGCGGGCGGCAGGGCGCCGACGGCGAGGAACGTCACGGAAGCCAGCGCAGAGATCACGAAGCCGAGGAAGATGGCCCGGCGCGCGCCGCGCATGCCGTACACCTCGGCGAGGACGTCGCCCAGCACGTAGGTCAGCGGGAACAGCAGCGCGCCGCCGTCGGTGATCAGCGGGAGCAGCGGGAACCCGCCGACGGTGAACTCCGGGCCGAGCTGGATCAGTTTGACCGCGGCGACGTTCGAGATCAGCAGGAGCGCGCAGAACAGTGCGACGACGAGGTCGTACACGCCCGGCGGGCGGGTGGCGAACGAGGACCGGGGCTGGGCTGTCACCCGGCGATTGTACGAGAGTGCCGACGTTGCCTGTGTATCCGTCGATTCAGTGGCAGACTCTTGTCATGAGCGACGAATTCGGAGAGACAGTCCCTGAGGAGTCCGAGCAGCTGGACCAGCTTCAGCAGTCCGACTCGCTGATCGACCGCGGCGTCGACGACGTCCTGGACGAGGGGTACATCCCGCCCGACAACTGGTCGCCAGCGATGGGTTACGGCAACACGCCGGCCGAGATGCGCCAGGGCGAGACCATCGAGATGCGCGTCCGCCAGGAGGAGCCGGAGCGCGCGCCAAGCGACGAGGACTGGAACCCGCAGAAGGAGAATCGCCAGGTCGGCAAGGAGCGCGCGGGCAGGCTGATGGCCGTGCAGGGCGCGGGGCGCGAGGACACCCTCGGCGTCGACGTCGGCATCAGCGGCGGCGCCGCCAGCGCGGAGGAGGCCGCCATGCACATCATCAGCGAGGACGACGACGACATCATCGACTAGCGAGCCCGCGGGGTAAGCTTGCCCGGCAGGCGGGCTCGGCCCCGCGCCCCGATTCCTTCCTGGGAGTGGAAACCCTGAACAGCAATGCCCTTGACACGCCGGTCGCGACGCGCATCGTCGCCGTGCCGCCGTCGATCGACATGGTCAACCTGCTCGGCCCGCGCGACGACTTCCTCCGCATCCTCGAGGAGCGGCTGCGCTGCGACATCCACGTGCGCGGCGGCCGCATCAGCCTCACCGGAGACGCCGCCGAAGTCGGCCGCGCCGCCGAGGTCTTCACCGAACTCGTCACGATCCTCCGCACCGGCCAGGGCCTGACCGGCGAGACGGTCGAGCGCGTCATCCAGCTGGCCGACGACGGCACCTCGGCCACGGAGATACTGACGCAGAACATCGTCTCGGCGCGCGGCAAGACCGTCCGCCCCAAGACTCTGAACCAGAAGCGCTACGTCGACGCCATCGACCAGCACACCGTCGTCTTCGGCATCGGCCCGGCGGGCACCGGCAAGACCTACCTCGCCATGGCTAAGGCCGTGCAGGCGCTGCAGGCCAAGCAGGTCAGCCGCATCATCCTGACGCGGCCGGCGATCGAGGCGGGGGAGCGGCTGGGCTTCCTGCCCGGGACGCTGAACGACAAGATCGACCCGTATCTTCGCCCGCTCTACGACGCGCTGCACGACATGGTCGACGCCGACTCGGTGCCCAAGCTGCTGACCTCCGGCACCGTCGAGGTCGCCCCGCTTGCCTACATGCGCGGCCGCACGCTGAACGACGCGTTCATCATCCTCGACGAGGCGCAGAACACCTCGATGGAGCAGATGAAGATGTTCCTGACGCGGCTTGGCTTCAACTCGAAGATCGTCGTCACCGGCGACATCACGCAGGTCGACCTCCCCGGCGGCCAGAAGAGCGGCCTGCGCGAGGTGCAGCACGTCCTCGACGGGCTCGACGACATCGCGTTCTGCAACCTGACGGCGCGCGACGTCGTCCGACACCGCCTGGTGGGAAGGATCGTCGCCGCCTACGACGAGTTCGAGAGCCTCCAGGCGGCGGCGTCGGAGACCCGCCACCGGGAGAGGAAGCCGCGCCGATGATCGACATCAACAACGAGTCGGGCGTCGAGGCCGACGAGCTGGGCCTCGTCTCGCTCGCTCGCTTCGCGCTGGAGCAGTTGCGCATCCACCCCCAGGCCGACCTTTCCATCCTGCTCGTCGACGAGACCACCATGGCGGACTATCACGAGCGGTTCATGGACCTTCCCGGGCCGACCGACGTGATGAGCTTCCCCATGGACGAGCTGCGCGAGCCCGCCGACGACGAGGAGGCCCCGCTCGGCTTGCTCGGCGACGTCGTGCTCTGCCCGACGGTGACCGCCCGGCAGGCCGCGGAGAACGGCCGGGAGCCCGACGCCGAGGCCGAGTACCTGCTCATTCACGGGCTGCTGCACCTGCTGGGCCACGACCACGCGGAGCCCGAGGAGAAGGCGGTCATGTTCGGGTTGAACGACAAGATCATCGCCGCCTGGGAACTGGCGCGCCGGTGATGTCGTCCTCCGAGTGGACCCAGCTGATCCTTGCGGTGCTGTGCGCCGTCGGGGCATCGCTCCTCGTGGCGGTCGAGACCGCGCTGTCGATCATGACGAAGTCCCGCGCCGAGCGCATGGTCGAGTCCGGAGACCGCGGCGCCGAGCGCATCGCGCTGATCGCCCAGGACCCGGCGCCGTCGATCAACGCCGTCCTTTTCACGCGGCTGCTGCTGGAGACGAGCTCGATCGTGCTCGTCACCATCATGCTCTTCCAGCACTTCGCCCAGGACTGGGCGCGCGCGCTGACCGCGATCGCCCTCATGTGTGTGGTCTCCTTCATCCTGTGGGGCGTCGCGCCCCGCACGATCGGGAGGCAGCGCCCGGGCGAGACGCTGCGCGGGCTCGGGGGCGTCGTGAGCGCGATCACGACGGTGTTCGGGCCCATCGCGCAGCTGATGATCCTGCTCGGCAACGCGCTCACCCCCGGCAGGGGCTACGCCGACGGGCCGTTCGCCAGCGAGGCCGAGCTCCGCGACTTCGTCGACATCGCCGAGGCCAACGAGCTGATCGAGGCCGGCGAGTCGAAGATGCTGCACTCGGTCTTCGAGCTGGGCGACACCATCGTCAAGGAGGTCATGGTCCCGCGCACGGACATGGTCTACGTGACGAAGGCAAAGACGCTGCGCCAGTTGATGAGCCTCGCGCTGCGCTCCGGCTTCTCCCGCATTCCCGTCGTCGGCGACGGCCTGGACGACATCCTCGGCGTCGTCTACCTGAAGGACGTGTCCAAGCGGATCTACGACTTCCCCGACGCGCAGCATCAGGAGAAGGTCGGCGACCTCATGCGGCCGGCGGCGTTCTGCCCGGACTCGAAGCCCGTCAACGAGCTGCTACACGACATGCAGCTCAGCCACTCGCACCTCGTGATCGTGATCGACGAGTTCGGCGGCACCGCCGGGCTTGCCACCATCGAGGACATCCTCGAGGAGATCGTCGGCGAGATCGTCGACGAGTACGACCACGACGCGCCCGCCGTCTCAGAGCTGGGGGAGGGGCGCTACCGCGTCTCGGCCCGGCTGCCCCTGGACGAGTTCGGCGAGCTGTTCGACATCAAGCTCGACGACGACGACGTCGAGACCGTCGGCGGACTGATGGCCAAGCAGCTCAACCTGGTGCCGATCCCCGGCTCCCGAACGCTCGTGGGCGACATCGAGCTGATCGCCGACCGCGCCGTCGGCCGCAGGCACCAGATCGGCACCGTGCTCGCGCGGCGCCTCTCGCCCGAAGATCTCGCCGCCGAACGCGGCGAGGAGCAGGAGACCGAAGATGACTGACACCACCTACCGCTCGGGCTTCGCCTGCTTCGTCGGGCGTCCCAACGCGGGCAAGTCGACGCTGACGAACGCGCTCGTCGGGCAGAAGATCGCGATCGCGTCGAGCAAGCCGCAGACGACGAGGCACGCGGTGCGCGGCATCGTGACCCGCGACGACGGCCAACTCATCCTCATCGACACCCCCGGGCTGCACCGGCCGCGGACGCTGCTGGGTCAGCGCCTGAACGACCTGGTCTACGAGACGTGGTCCGAGGGCGACGTCGTGGGCGTCTGCCTGCCGTGCGACCAGAGGATCGGCCCGGGCGACACCTACATCATTACGGAGATCTCGAAGCTCCAGAACCGACCGACGCTGGTCGCGCTGGCCACCAAGACCGACCTGGTCAGCAAGGAGCGCCAGCTCTCCCACCTCGTCGATGTCGGCGAGGTCGCCGAGGAGCTGGGCATCCGGTGGGCCGAGGTCGTTCCGTGTTCGGCGGAGACCGGCGAGAACGTCGACGTCGTGGGCGACATCCTGCTCGGCCTGCTGCCGCCCGGCCCCATGTACTACCCGGACGGCGAGATCACGGACGAGCCTGAGGAGACCCTCATCGCGGAGCTGATCCGCGAGGCCGCGCTGGAGGGCGTGCGCGACGAGTTGCCGCACTCCATCGCCGTGATGATCGACGAGATCCTGCCCCGCGAGGGGCGCCCGGAGGACAAGCCGCTGCTGGACGTGTTCGCGACGATCGTCGTCGAGCGCGACTCGCAGAAGGGCATCATCATCGGGCACAAGGGCGAACGGCTGCGCGAGATCGGCTCGGCTGCGCGCCCGCAGATCAACCGCCTGCTCGGTACGCGCGTGCACCTGAAGCTGCACGTCAAGGTGCTGAAGGAGTGGCAGCGCGACTCCAAGTACCTCAACCGGCTGGGGTTCTAAACGCGCACCGCGAATGCGCGAAGCAGGAGTTCGCGTAACTATTTGGTCACGACCGCGCGCCGCGGGTTTGTTAGGTGTCTTACGGTTCCTAGGATCGGTCTCACGAGATCAGGCCCGACGATCCGGACCTGACCGATTCGAAAGGAACCCCACGTGAACAAGCGTGTCCTCCAACTCGGTGCGGCCGCCCTCGTCGGCGCCTTCGCACTGTCCGCCTGCGGTGGCGGAACCCCCAACAACAACGGCGGCGGCGGAGGCGAGACCCCGACCGAGCCCGGCGGCCTCAAGACCAGCATCAGCATCCTCGCGCCGTCGTACGCCGACTCCTCGGAGGCCGACTGGAAGGCGATCATCGCCGAGTTCAACAAGACCTACCCCGACGTCGAGGTGAAGCTCCAGATCGAGGGCTGGGACGGCTTCTCGGAGAAGGTCGCCGCGCGCATCCAGGCGGGCGACTACCCGGACATCCTGAACGACAACGCGTTCGCCGCGTCGGCCGAGGCCGGAATCCTCTACCCGATCGACCAGGTCGTCAGCGCCGAGACGCTCGCGGCCATCGAGCCGTCGCTGCTGAAGAACGGCGTCGGCGTCGACGGCACGCAGTGGGCCGCGCCCGACATCGCCAGCGCCCGCATGATGGCCTACAACACCGACCTGTTCGAGCAGGCCGGGATCGCCGCAGCGCCCAAGAGCTGGGCGGAACTTGAGGACGCGGCGAAGAAGCTCGTCGCCCTCGGCGGCGACGTCAAGGGCTACGGCATGCCACTCGGCAAGGAGGAGGCTCAGCTCGAGTCGTCCCTGTGGCTGTGGGGCGCGGGCGGCACCTGGGTCGACGGCGAGAGCCTGAACGCCAACACCCCCGCGGCCGTCGAGGCCTTCGCCCAGATGCAGAAGATGCACAAGGACGGGCTGACCCAGCCGAAGCTCGAGGACAACCGCCAGGACGTCTCGAACCTGTTCCAGGCCGGCCAGCTGGGCATGATCGTCGGCCACGGCCAGATCGTCGCCGACGCCGAGGCGAAGGGCATCAACGTCGCCCTCGCCCCGGTCCCGGACAAGGACGGCGGCGCGGGCGTGACCACCGGCGTGACCGACTTCATCGTCGCGTTCGACAACAAGGACGAGGCCCGCAAGGAGGCCACCGGCGCGTTCCTCGACCTGCTGTACTCCGACGCGATGTACGAGGGTTGGTACAAGGGCACCAAGCTGCTGCCGGTGACCACGTCCATGATCGACAAGGCAAAGGCCGAGGCGGCCACCGACAACGACAAGGCGTTCCTCGAGGCGCTCGCGATCGTCCAGTTCCTGCCGGTCAGCAACCCGCAGTGGGATGCGCTGCAGGCCGCGCTCCAGGGCTCCGCCTACCAGGTGGGAACCGAGGATCCGGCGACGCTCCTGGCCCAGATTCAGGCCCAGGTCGACGCGCAGAGCTGATCAGCGAATAGCCGCTGACTAGCGACAAACACACGCGCGGGGTGGCATGGTTAGCCGTGCCACCCCGTGTTGTGACTAACCGAAGGAACCGACGACGTTGTCCACGACCGACACCCTGCCGAGGGCCGCGAAGCCCAGGCCGACGGCGCAGGCCATCCGCAGAAAGGAAGGTCTGCGCGCGCTCCCGTGGGTGACGCCCACGCTCGCCCTGATCGTCGGCGTCGTCCTCTTCCCCGCGGGGTTGATGGTCTACACGTCGTTCTTCAAGTACAACAACAAGGGCATCCGCAAGAGCGACGAACCGGTCGGGCTCGACAACTACATCGGCCCCGCCGGCGCGCTGACCTTCCCGGGCGTCCCCATCGACCGGATCCTGCTCAACACCGTGCTCTGGGTGGTTGTCGTCGTCCTCTGCACGGTGGTGCTCTCGCTGCTCATCGCGCAGTTCCTGAACAAGCCGTTCCGTGGACGCAAGCTGCTGCGGCTCTTCATCATCCTTCCCTGGGCTTGTTCCGTGGTCATGACCGCGACGGTGTTCCGCTACGGCCTGCAGGAGAACGTCGGGCTCTTCAACCGGCTGCTCGTCGACACGGGCATCCTGGAGCAGTCGCGCGCCTGGACGAAGGACCCGACGAGCGCGTTCTGGATCGCCGTGTTCGTCGCGATCTACGTCTCGCTCCCGTTCACCACCTATACCATCCTCGCCGGGCTCCAGGCCGTGCCAACCGACGTGCTGGAGGCCGCTCACGTCGACGGCGCGTCGGCGCCCCAGCGCTACTGGCACATCGTGCTCCCCCTGCTGCGGCCGGCCATCGCCGTCGCGGCCCTGATCAACATCATCAACGTCTTCAACTCCTTGCCGATTCTGCGGCTGCTCCAGGAGACGCCGGGCTACCACACGGGGCACATCACCACGACGCTGATGTACGAGTACCAGCGGGCGCTCGGGCCCGGCGTGTCGTCGGCGCTGTCGGTGCTCAACTTCCTGTTCTGCCTCGTCATCATCGCGATCTACCTTGCCGTGGTGCAGCCCACGAAGGAGGTGGCCTGAGCCATGGCGAAGACCCCGCACCGCGGAGGCATCGACCGCCGTCCGAACCCCTGGCTCGTCTCGCTCGGCGCGCTGGCCATCGTCGCGTTCTTCGGCTTCCCCTACGCGCTGATGTTCGTCACGTCGCTCAAGACGCGCCTCGAGGTGACCGACATCCCGCCGGTGTACTTCCCGGCCCAGCCGCAGTTCAGCAACTACGTCACGGTGTGGGCGTCGTCGGTGAACCCCGCATCGGCGCTGGTGTCGACGACGGTGATCGCCGTGGGTGCGACGCTGCTCGTGCTGCTGATCGCGACCCCCGCGGCCTACTACGTGGCGCGCTTCCGGTTCCCCGGCCGCCTGGTGTTCCTGCTCCTGGTGCTGATCACCCAGATGCTCCAGCCGACGGTGCTCGCTGTCGGCCTCTTCCAGCAGTTCAAGGGCTGGCAGGGGTACGCGGTGTGGGCCGCGCTGATCCTGATCAACGCCGCGTTCAACCTGTCGTTCGCCATCTGGATCATGCAGGCCTTCTTCGCCGGGGTGCCGAAGGAGATCGACGAGGCGGCCCTGATCGACGGCCTCGGGCGCCTCCAGACGATGTTCCGCATCTCGCTTCCGCTGGTGTGGCCGGGCATCGTGACCGCCATCGTGTTCGTGTTCGTCAACACCTGGAACGAGTACGCCGCCGCGCTGATCCTCGTCCAGCAGACGAATCTGCAGCCCTTGACGGTCGCCATGCCGCGCTTCCTCGGCCTGTACATCCAGGACTGGCAGTACCTGTTCACCGTCGCGCTGA
>CAYVWO010000055.1:0-603 GCA_964455495.1 uncultured Tessaracoccus sp. | reverse complement strand
GCGTGATCGTGCTCCGCGCGCTGCTAGGCAGGGGCCTGCTCGGCGGACTGACCGCGGGCTCGGTGAAGTAACGCTCCTTGAGCCGGTTGCGTCGACGAAGTCGACCGCGACCGTGTCGAAAGGTCTGGCATACGGTTCATGGAAATGATCCGGGTTCCCCCGAAGGCGTGCTAGTGTCTGCGACGTGGCACGGCAGAACCTGCTCCTTGGTTGCCGCAGCGAGGCCCAGTAAGCACTGAGCCAGATCTCCTCGCTGCGGTGCTTCTTCGCGTCTGGTGACAAAGACCCCAAGCCAGGAGACCTCTGAAATGACTCAGTTCAACACCCGCCCGCAGTCCGTTCCCACCCAGCAGCCGACGCCGATGCCGGTGCACCGCTACACCCCGTTCATCCCCGTCGACGTGCCGGACCGCACGTGGCCCACCAAGCGCATCGAGAAGGCGCCTCGCTGGCTGTCGACCGACTTGCGCGACGGCAACCAGGCCCTGATCGATCCCATGACCCCTTCGCGCAAGATGCGCATGTTCGAGCTGCTGGTCTCGCTGGGGTACAAGGAGATCGAGGTGGGCTTCCCGTCGGCGTCGCAGACCGACTTCGACTTCG
>CAYVWO010000054.1:1133-11190 GCA_964455495.1 uncultured Tessaracoccus sp. | reverse complement strand
AGCACGCCACAGCCCACGCCGACGCTCACCTGGGTGCCGGGCCCGCGCGTGCTCCCCGAGGTCCCGGCCCCAACCCCGAGCACCCGGCCAAGCCAGGCCCACGGCGATCCGGATCCGCTTCCCAGCCCGCCGGAAGCGCTCGAACCAGACCAGGTCGATCCGGACCCGGGCTACCCGACGCCGTCCGTCACGCCGTCGTTGATCACGGTCCTCCCGCCGCCGTGGCTGGGGACGGCCACCCCGACGCCCGAGGCCACACCAGAGCCGTCGGAAGAGGCGACGGAGACACCCGGCTGACGGGGCACCCAAGAAAAAACCACGGGGCCGCGTCATATCCCGCGGCGGGCAGGGTCTCTCTCTGTGAGGCCGCATTGCGAGGCGCGGTCTCAGGGGACGCAGCCGGGGGCGGATGCGACTTCTTGGGATGCCCACTCGGGCAGCCCCGGCTGAGCGCACCGGGGGGATGCGCTCAGCGGCTCACTTCTTGGGGGGGGGGGAGGTGGCCTCGCTGGCCCGGGGCTGTGTCAGCTCCGGGCCAAAGCCGTTTCCGGGTTCCCGGCCGGCGACATCTGCCGGGTCAGGCGAAGCGGACCCAGTTCGGTCCGCGGCCGACCTCAACCCGGTCGAGCGGGACGAGGGCGCCGTCGTCGATCCGGTACAGCGACGCGTGATCGGACCGCTCGCCCACCACGATGACGAGGCCGCCGTCGGGCGAGACGGTCATGCCGCGGGGCTGGGTCTCGGTGCGCGACAGCACGGTCTTGCCGGTGAAGTGGCCCTGCCCGTCGAGCTCGACGGCGGTCACCGTCGACTCCGTGCGTTCCGTGCACAACAGCCAGCGTTCGCCGTCGGCAAGGGCGAGGTCGGCGCCCCAGATCAGGTGGCCTGCGAGCGGGTCGGCGCCGTACGCGCTCTGATGGAGGCCGCTGTCGCGGTCGAACGCCCACGCGGTCTCACGGCGCTCCAGCCGGCCGCCCTCGAGGCGCTCGAAGCGGACGGCCTCGGCGGTGAACTCGGTGAGGAGATAGGCGTTGCGGCCGTCGGCGGAGATCACGAGGTGGCGCGGCCCTGACGCCGGTGTGGCGTGCACAGTCGGCTCGGACAGCTCGACGACCTCGGAGTCGACGGCGACGGCGCGCTGGACGATCAAGTCGTCGCCGAGCGATACGAAGTAGGCGTTCTCGCCGCGCGGATCGGCGACGGCGGCGTGCATGCGGTGCGCGTGCAGGGTGGTCGCGGGATCGCCGACGACGCCGTCGGCCACCGGGTAGGACGCGCCCCAGTCGCCGTGGTACGACGCCGCGAGCAGCGTGCGGTGAACGAGGGTCAGGTACGCGAGGGGGTCGGCGACCTCGCGGCGCGCCACCTCCGTCAGCGCGCCGGTCTCGCGGTCGAGGCGCAGCGTCAGGATGGCGGGGCGGGGCGCGCGCGTCGCGGCGTAGACCAGGTCGTTCGCGCGGTCGACGGCGAACGTCCCGCAGCCGACGCCCACCTCGGACACGGTCACCGGGACGAGCCGATCCTCTTCCACGCGGAGGGTGGAGATGGTTCCGCCCTTGTCGTTGGCTACCAGGACCAGGTTCTCAGTGCTCATGCCGCCATCGTATGCCGCGCTCCTTGAGTCGCCGCGCCCACCACGCTCCTCGAGCCGACCGCGCCCACCACGCTCCTCGAGCCGACCGCGCCCACCACGCTCCTCGAGCCGACCGCGCCACCACGCTCCTTGAGCCGGCCGCGCCCACCACCCTGCTTGAGCCGGTCCCCGGCGCGAAGCGCCCGGACCGCAGGCCTACCACGCTCCTTGAGCCGGTCCCCGGCGCGAAGCGCCCGGACCGTGTCGAAAGGTCAGGCGAGCTGTGCAGCCCGCGCGAAGGAGAGGGCGACGAAGGCCACCGCCAGCGCGGCGACCAGGCCCCACTGCACCGCGCGGTTGCCCTTGGGCGCGTACATCAGGACGGCGGCGACGGCGAGGCCGCCGAGGAACCCGCCGAGGTGGCCCTGCCAGCTGATGTTCGGCCAGAAGAACGTCAGCGCGATGTTCAGGCCGAGCCAGACCAGGATGCTGCGCACGTTGCCCTTGTGCTTGATCGCGATGAGCAGGACGGCGCCGATCATGCCGTAGATGGCCCCCGAGGCGCCGAGCGTCTGCGTGAACGGGTCGCTGAACAGCACCACGGCCGCGGAGCCGCCGAGCAGCGCCACGAAGTACACCGCCAGGAATCGCGCCCGGCCGAAGATGGTCTCGAGGCTCGGCCCGAGCATGTACAGCACGAGCATGTTGAAGCCCAGATGCATCGGGGCAAGGTGCGTGAACCCGTTGGTGACGATCTGCCAGGGGTCGCCGGCGAGGCCGAATCCCCACTGCAGGCCCTGTTGGGTGCATGCCGCCTCGTCGATCATGAACCGTCCGTTGACCACCTCGCAGCGGTTCGCCGGCGACAGCGCGAGCCTGTCGACGATCCGGTCGCTCATGCCCGCGATCTGCAGGATCACCCACACGGCGGCGTTGATGCCGATCAGCACGAACGACGTCAACCGCGGGTTCGCCGACCGCCTGCCGCCGTAGGGCAGCTCGAGCTGCCGCGTCTCCCTGAACCCCTGCGTGACGCACGCCGGGCACTGGAATCCTACGGAGCCGGGAACCATGCAGTCGGGGCAGATGGGCCGGTCGCACCGCTGACACAAGACCCGCGTGGCGCGGTCGGGGTGGCGGTAACAGGCGGGCGCGGCGTCGTCCATGCCCGCGAGGATATCCGACGGTAGGTTGGCCCTATGGGCCACGGACACTCGCACACGGGCGACCACGCTGTTGTCGAGGTGGGCCAGCGCGCCCGCACCATCCTCATCGGGTTTCTCTCCGTTGTCGGCGTGCTCGCCGTCGCCGGGCTGATCTGGCTGTGGCCGTCGGCCGTTGAGGTCGAGTCCGCCATCCACAAGATCCCGGCCGTCGAGGGCGGCAGCTACCTCGCCGCGACCATCGAGTCGGTCCAGGACGGCTGCGACGGTGCCTCCGGCGGGGCGTGCAAGACGCTGACGATCATCCCCGACGGCGGCCCCGAGGCCGGCCAGCCGCAGTACGTGCTGCTGGACGGCGGCACGGTGCACAGCGGGCTGCGCGCGGGCGACTCCATCGAGGTGATCCGCCTCGACGGGGGCGGCGACCCGTTCTACTCGTTCAGCGGCGTGAACCGCCTGCCGGTGATCGGGGCGTTGGTGGGGTTCTTCGTGGTCGCGGTGATCGCCGTCGCGCGGTGGAAGGGCCTCTTCGCGCTCGTCGGGCTGGGCATCGCGGCCTGGATCCTGATGAGCTTCATGCTGCCGGCGATCATCGTCGGAAAGCCGGGCATGCCGGTGGCGCTCGCGGGGTCGACGGTGATCATGTTCATCGTCTTGTACGTGGCGCACGGGATATCGCTGCGCACGTCGGCGGCGCTCGCGGGCACGCTGATCGGCCTGGGAGTGACGACGGCGCTCGGCGCGTTCGCCGTCGGCGCCGCGCGCCTTTCGGGTTTCGCGGACGAGAACGAGTACGACCTCGCCCAGCTCGCTCCGGCCATCAACTTCCAGGACCTGCTCATGGTGGGCATCATCGTCGGCGGCTTGGGTGTGCTCAACGACGTGACGATCACGCAGGCCTCCGCGGTGTGGGAGCTGCGAGCGGCGGCCCCGCAGTGGTCGCGCGCGAAGGTGTTCGCGGCGGGGATGCGGATCGGCCGCGACCACATCGCGTCGACGATCTACACCATCGTCTTCGCCTATGCGGGTGCCGCGCTGACCGTGCTGCTCCTGCTGCACTTCACGACGCGCCAGCCGCTGGCCCTGCTCGGCAACGAACTATTCGGCGGCGAGGCGGTGCGGACGCTGGCCTCCGCGATCGGCCTGATCCTCGCGGTCCCGATCACGACGGGAATCGCCGCCCTCACCGTCGGCCCGCCCCGCGGCGCCACGACCGACTGACATCACCCGCGCCATGACAATCTTTGCCACTGGGGCGTAGCATCGGCTCATGGCAACCATGAACGTGTCACTCCCCGACCCGCTCAAGCAGTTCGTTGAGGAACAGGTAAGCGAGCGCGGATACGGCACCAGCAGCGAGTTCGTGCGCGAGCTCATCCGGCGTGAGCAAGCCCGTCAACAACTGCGAGCGATGATCGTCGAGGGCATGTCGTCGGGGTCCGGTCCAGAGCTGGATGACTCCTACTTCGCGCGGTTGCGCGAACGCGTACGCGGCGCGGCGCCCGCATGATGCGCAGCGTCGTCGTCAGTCGGCGTGCACACCACGACATCGAGAGCGCGATCGACTACTACGTCGGCGAGGACGCGATCGACGCCGCACTGGGTCTCGTCGACGCTATCGAGGACGCGAGGCACCTGCTCAGTCGGCACCCGCACATCGGTTCCACCCGATTCGCCGGCGAACTCGGCATCCCCGAACTGCGAAGCCTCGCGCTTCCCCGGTATCCGTACATCGTCTTCTACACCGACGACGGCGGCGTGGTGCGCATCCATCGCGTTCTTCACACCCGTAGGGATCTCCCCGCGGAGTTCTCCGATTGAGTCAGCCGACTTATGCCGTACTTCTTTCAGGCCGTCAGGACGTTCGAGAAGTATGGCATATCCAACGTGCCACGAAGGAGCGTGCTGCTACACCCAGCCCCAGTGGCGGCGCTGCGCGTCGATCGCCCACTCGTTGATCCGGTCG
Organism: uncultured Tessaracoccus sp.; assembly: GCA_964455495.1. Taxonomy (GTDB): domain Bacteria; phylum Actinomycetota; class Actinomycetes; order Propionibacteriales; family Propionibacteriaceae; genus Arachnia. The sequence continues at coordinate 6,488 of CAYVWO010000054.1, read as the reverse complement.
AGGTCCGCATGCGGCGGAAGCGGGCTGGTGCCGTCGTCGAGGATGCGGCGCACCTCGGCCTCTTTTACGGCGATCTCGGCCGAGACCTCGTCGCGCGGCACCTCCCCGCGCTTGACGGCCAACACGCGCTCCCGCTGCGGCTCTCGCATCGGAAGCGACAGCGTCCCCTCGCTCGCGATCTCGTGGCCCTGATAGGCCAGCCGCAGCGCGTGACTGCCGTACTTGACGTCCCAGCCGTACCTCTCGATCAACTCCGGGCGGTTCGGCACGTTGCGCTTCGAGCGCCCCAGCATGCGCTCGTGCTGCGAGGCCATGTAGCCCAGGAACCGAACGACGGCTAGCTGTGAGAGGAACGCGTCACGCAGCGCTCGAAGCTCCTCGCCCAGCGGGGTGACGACAACGAGCGACTCGGTCGGCGCAAAGAGCGGCAGCATCACCGTCGGGTTGCCCTTGATCGCGAGGCGTAAGTACTTGTGCAGCGAGTAGAGGACGAGGTCCGTGTCACCGTGCCCGCTCCGCACGCCCTCCGGCTGAGTGCGCCAGATGTAGTCCTCCCGGTGCTTCTCGACACCCAGCGCAACCGACGGCGGCTCGATGTAGACGCCCATCTCGTCGTGGTCGTCGGTGCCCGGAATCGCAATGCCGTGCACCCCGCTGCCCACGACCGAGCGCAGGATCTCGTTGGAAATCGCGACCTCCCGGTCGCCGTACTCGACGTTCGTCATCGCATCCTCCCATCGGTGCCGAGTCGATCATTGTACCGCGGTGATCAAGCGCGGCGAGCGGCCCGTCGGCCGCCGCGCCGACGGGGCGTCGAGGACGAGGCGCACTCAGACGAATGTCTCGACTTATGCCATACTTCTTTCAGACCGCCAGGAGGCTTGAGAAGTATGTCATATCCTACGTTTCACGAGGAGGGGCCGGCCGACATGCCGATGGTGACCACGGCAGCCGACTTCGCAACGCGATTCCCTGCTGAGGGCGACCGCATCGAGTTCAAGCAGGGTGTACCGCTGGAGAAGATAGCCGAAGCCGTTACTGCCTTCTCGAACACCGACGGCGGCGTCCTGCTTCTCGGCTTGGAAGACTCCGGCAGGGTCGTGGGCATCCCGACGGACGGGGAACAGCTGGCTAAGGTCCATCGCGCGGTCGGGCTTGTGCACAATCCTGGGCGCTACGACCTCCACGAGCTGGTTGTCGATCAGCGAGGCGTGCTGGCGCTCTCGGTACATCGACGCCGAGAAGGGCTCGCGCAGATGCGGGATGGGCGGGTCCTCGTCAGGCGTGGGGCGATGAACACAGCGCTCATCGGGGACGAGTTGATGAGACTTGTGGCGTCCCGGTCTTTGACGCGGTACGAGGCAACTTCGTCAGGCATTGCCTTGAACCAGGCGAACCCCAAGCAGGTGGAGGGCATCAGGACTGCCTTCGGATGGCCCGAGGATGGGATCGAGGAACGTCTCGCCGACCTCGGACTCGTTGAACAGGCAGCGAGCGGTCCAGTACTCACCGTTGCCGGTGCGCTGTACCTGCTCCCCAATCCGTCGGACACGCTGGGGAAGACCTATGTCGAGGTGTTCCGTTACCGGAACGAATCCGAGGTCTATGATCGACGACTCCAAATCGACGGACCGGTAAACGAGCAGGTGGTCCAGACGACCCGTGCGCTGCTGGACGATCTCGGATCGGACGTCGTCGTCATCGGACTGCACCGACATGAACTGCCGAGGATTCCGGAGGAGGTGCTCCGCGAGGCCGTAGCCAACGCAGTGGCGCATAGGGTCTACGAGAACGCACGGCAACCCGTACGAGTCGAGCTGCGCCCTGACCGGGTTGTCGTCCGGTCGCCCGGCGGGCTTCCCGAGCCAATAACGCTCGAGAACATCCGCGAGCAGAACGCCGCACGCAACATCACCGTCATAAAGGTCTTGCGACGCCTGCGACTCGCAGAGGACGCCGGACTGGGCATCGACGTCATGCAGGACACCATGGAGGACGCGCTCCTCGCGCCACCAGAGTTCGCGGCCGATGGAACCTGCGTCGAGGTTGTACTTAGGCTGGGCAGCGCGGTTACCCCCCAGGAACGCGCATGGATTGCCGAGGTCGAACAGCGAGGCGAGATCCTCGCGCAGGACAAGCTGCTGCTCCTGCACGCAGCACGCGGCGAACTCCTGACCAACACCTCTGCACGAGAGCTGCTAGGAGTCGACAGTACGCACGCTCGCGCAGCACTCCAGAGACTCCGCAACTTGGGTTACCTGCAACAGAGCGGCGAACGCGGCGGCGCGTCATATCTGCTGGCAAAGGAGCTGGGGCCACCGGCCGGAATACAGCTCTCAACCACAGAACTCGAGGCTCTCATAGTCGCCCTCGCCGCCGTAGGACGCGTCACCAATGAGCAAGTGCGTGCCCGGACGGGACTCGACAGAGGCCAGGTTCTCGCCCTTCTGTCGCGCCTCGCCGAGAGCGGCCGGATCGAGAAACACGGCGCACGACGAGGCACTTACTACACAGCCAGCTCCCCGACACAGCCCTGAGCGCTAGCCGAGCCAGCCAAAGCTCCGCGACTCAGCGGTCCTCGTAGTGGTAGCGGCACTGGAGGATGACAAGGTCGTCGTCCAGCACCAGGTAGACGAGGCGGTGCTCCTCGGTGATCCGGCGGGAGTAGGCATCGGGAACGCCGTACTTGAGCCTTTCGGGCTTGCCGATACCGCCGAAGGGATCGCGGAGGCAATCGTCGATCAAGCGGTTCACCCGCTTCAAGACCGCGCGATCGAGCCGCTGCCAAGATTGGTAGTCCTCCCAGCCCTTCGCCGTGAAGACCAGCCTCATGAGCGGTCGAGTTCGCGCGCGACAACGCCGCCGACAAGCGCCTCCTCATATGCGTCGAGCAGACGCCGCGCGTTGGCCGGCGACCGGAACAGGTAGGCCGTCTCCTGCCACGCCTCGTAGTCGTCCGCAGACATCAACACCGCGTTGCCACGCTTGGACGTGATCTCAACCGCCGTCCGGTCGTCGTTCACCTGCTCGATGAGCGGAAACAGCGTCCTGCGCGCCTCGCTTGCCGTGATACTCATTCCGACCCCTCTCGTACCAGAAACAGTACCACTCAAACCAGCCCGGCAGTCATGCCTAAAGGCCCTACCGCGAGCCCCTGCCGGGCCACCCCAGCCAGCCTCGGGGCCTGCGCTCCTCCCGGGTTCGGGCGACGGAGGCGAGGCCTGGGTAGCGTCCGCGCACGGCGGTCTCGATCCGCTCGTGCAGCGTCGACCCCGCGGCGGGACAGTCCGTGCAGGCGCCGCCGAAGTCGAGGGTGAGCACGCCGTCTTCCGCCGAGTCGACGGTGATGACGCCCCCGTGCGAGGAGATGTAGCTCGCGAGCTCGCCGTCGACGATGTCGCGGGCGATCAGCGCGAGCAGGTCGTCCGCGTCCCCGTCGATCCGCCAGCCGTCGAGGTCGACGGCGGCCGACACGGCATCGCGGATGCGCGGGCCGTGGTCGGTCCAGGACAGGCCGGGCGCGAGCCAGGTCCACACTCCGCCGGGCTCGACGAAGGCCCTCGTCAACACTCCGTACTCCAGCAGCGGACCCAGCGTCCCGGGCGCGGCGAGGACCCGGCCGGCGGGGAGGGCGACGTCGGTCACCCAGCGGACCGCGCCGTCGGGCCCGGCCTGAGGGTGGATGGACCGCCTCACAGCAGCGCCGCGACGACGGTGTGGGCCAGGAACGCCGCGAGCCACGCGACGACGCTCATGTAGCCGAACGCGATCAGCGGCCACTTCCACGTGCCCGTCTCGCGGCGCATCACGCCGAGCGTCGACATGCACTGCAGGGCGTAGACGAAGAAGACCATCAGGGCCGCGATCGTCGGCGGGGTGAAGACGGGCTCGCCCTCGTGCGGGCCGGGGCCGTGCGTCATGGCGGCGAGCGCCTCCGCGGGGTCCTCCGGATCGGCGGCCGACGCCATCTGGCCGAGCGTCGAGACGAACACCTCGCGCGCGGCGAGCGAGGAGATCACGCCGACGTTCACGCGCCAGTCGAAGCCGAGCGGGTCGAACACGGGGGCGACGGCGCGGCCGACGGCGGCGGCCGCGGAGTTGTCGAGCACGAAGGCGGTGACGGCCACGTCGTCGGTGGGGTCGACGCCGGCCGCGGCGAGCTCCGCGTCCCCGCGCAGGGGAAGATTCAGCAGCGTCCAGAGCACCACCGTCGTCAACAGGATGATGGAGGTGACCTTCTTGAGGAACGCGCGGCAGGCGTCCCACACCGAGATCAGCACGGTCCGCACCCGCGGCAGCCGGTAGCTGGGCATCTCCATGTAGAACGGCAGCCGGGTCTTCGAGCGGCCGAGCACGCGGGAGAAGAACCACGCCGACGCCATCGCCGACGCGGCACCCAGCAGGTACAGCCCGAACATGACGAGGCCCTGCGCGCTGACCGGACCCCAGCTCAGCTCGCTCGGGACGAGCATGCCGATCAGCAGCACGTACACGGGCAGCCGAGCGGAGCAGGTCATGAGGGGCGCGGCCATCATGGTGGCCAACCGATCGCGGGCCGACGGCAGCGTGCGTGTGGCCATGATGCCGGGGATGGCGCACGCCACGGAGCTCAGCAGCGCGACGAACGCGCGCCCCTCGAGGCCCGCCGTCGACATGACGCGGTCCATCAGATACGCGGCGCGCGAGAGGTAGCCGCTGCCCTCCAGCAGGGAGATCAGCACGAAGAGCAGGCCGATCTGCGGGAGGAACACCAGCACGCCGCCGACGCCGCCGAGCAGGGCGTCGGCCACGAAGCTCGCCACCCAGCCGACGGGGATGTGCGCGCGGGCGACCTCGCCCAGCCACGCGAAGACGCCCTCGACCCACTCCTGCGCGGGGGCGGCCACCACGAAGATGACCTGGAAGAACACGAACATGGTGGCGAAGAAGACCAGCGTTCCCCAGAGCGGGTGGAGCAGGACGCCGTCGAGCCTTCCGGTGGTGGAGTCCGGGTTCGGCGCGGCGTAGCGCGCGGACGTCAGCACGGAGCCCGCCCATCCGGCGACGTCCTCGATCTCCGTAGGCGGCGCGACGGGCGGGGCCGGCCAGGAGGCGGGGTCGGCCAGGAGCGCCTGCAGCGCCTCGACGCCGCGGCGCTCGCCGGCGACGACGGGCAGGACCTTCAGGCCCAGGGATCGGCTGAGGGCCTCGGGATCGACGCGGCCGCCGCGGCGCAGGAGCTCGTCGACGAAGGTCAGCACAACCGCCATCGGCAGGCCCGCCTGCTGCACCTGGGCGACCAGCCCCAGCCCGCGCTTGAGGTGCGTGGCGTCGACGACCACCAGGACGCCCGCCAGCTCGTCGGCCTGGTCGAGC
>CAYVWO010000054.1:0-1123 GCA_964455495.1 uncultured Tessaracoccus sp. | reverse complement strand
GCGACGATCTCCTCGTCGGGGCTGATGGGGTCGAGGGAGTAGGTGCCGGGGAGGTCCTCGACGACGACGGCGCCCGCGGGCGTGTGCGCGGTCCCCTCGTAGCGGGCCACCGTCACGCCCGGGTAGTTGCCGGTCTTGGCGCGCAGCCCCGTGAGGCCGTTGAACAGCGTCGTCTTGCCTGCGTTCGGGCTGCCGACCAGCGCGACGCGCGCCGCCCCGGCCTCGCCGACGGCGGCGCCCCCGCCGTGGTGATGGTGACTCATCCGACTTGCCTCTCCGGTCCTTCAGGCCGCGACGACGACGCGACGCGCCTCGGCGGAGCGCAGAACGATCTCGACCCCGCCGACGCGGAACATCACCGGCCCGCCCAGCGGCGCGCGGCGCAGCCGCACAACGGACTCGCCGGGCGCGAACCCGAGGTCACACAGCCGGCGGGAGACGACGTCGTCGCCGTCGAACCCGAGGATCGTCGACGGCTCCCCCTTCGGCAGCGTGTCCAGCGTCCGGTTCGCGCGCGCCTCCAGCGCCTGCGCCGTCGGGCATCGCCGCGAGGAGAACCGTTCATGGAGCGTCATGTCGGCCAAGGTAACACTCACCTAACTCGGCATTTTCGCGGGGGTCCCCTAACGTAAAACCCCGCTGGTTGAGCCGCCGCGCGAGGCGCCAGCCGAGTCGGCGCGTCGAAACCACCGACCCACGCCGAGAAAGCAGACTGGGGACATGACAACCTCCCCGCACGAGACCCAGCGGATCGTTGAGTACGTGCTGCAGGTCGTCGAGGCGATCCCGCCCGGGCGGGTGGTGAGCTACGGCGACATCGCGGAACTCGTCGGCTCGTCGCCGCGCCGGGTGGGGACGATCATGGCCGCGCGCGGCTCGGAGGTGGCCTGGTGGCGCGTGACCAACGCCGCGGGGCGTATGCCTCCGCACCTCGTCGCCGAGGCCCGCCGCCACTGGGCGGAGGAGTCGACGCCGGTGCGCCCCGACGGCGACAGCTGCCGAATGTCCGCGGCGCGCGCCGACCTCGTCGCTCTCGCCGCCGAGCTGGGCTAAAGGCGTGGCTCAGGCTCACGGAGCGTCGGGCGGCGGCATCTCGCAGGCCGCGGAGCCGCCCGGGAGGCGG
>CAYVWO010000053.1:9064-11252 GCA_964455495.1 uncultured Tessaracoccus sp. | reverse complement strand
TGACCCAGTACTCCCGCCGCGACCGCGACCAGTAGGTGGCCCTGCCGGTGGCGAGCGTGCGGCGCAGCGCCTCCTCGTCCATCCAGGCCATCATCAGGACCTCGTGGGTGTCGGCGTCCTGCGCGACGGCGGGGATGAGCCCGTCGGAGTTGTACGTGAGCTGAGGCATGGGGACCATTGTGCCGGAACGCGATGCGGCCGCGAGTAGGCTGATCGCCATGAGCTTCGCCCGACGCCAACGCACCGCCCTCGCCGATCTGTTCGCCGAGCTCGGGCCCTTCGCCCCGACCAAGTGTGAGGGGTGGAAGACGCAGGACCTCGCCGCTCATCTCTACGTCCGCGAGCACCGGCCGGCGGCGCTGCTCGGCATCGGCTTCCCGCGTTTCGCGGAGAAGACGGCGCGTATCCAGCTAGAGGCGCTGCACGAGTTGGGCTACCCCGCGCTTGTCGAGGCCATCCGCACGCCTCCGGCGCCGATGAGGCCGCTCGACCGGCTCGCGGGGGCTTCCGAGTTCTTCATCCATCACGAGGACGTGCTGCGCGCCAACGGGCGCGCGCAGACGCTGACGCCGCACCAGCAGGACGGCCTGTGGCGGGTCGCGCAGGTGCTCGCCCGCCGGGTTCAGCTGAAGACGAAGGGCCACGTCCGGCTCGTCCGCGGCGACACCGGCCACGTCGCCCAGCTCGGCCGCGGCCCGCGCCCGCTGACCGTGACCGGGCTCCCCTCCGAGCTGCTGCTCCACCTGAGCGGCCGCGAGGCCGAGGTGTCGCTGACCGGCGAACCCGCCGTCGTCGACGCCTGGCGCGCGGCGGTGTCGCCGCTCTGACCCCGCTCTCTGGACAGGGGCGCTAACATCCGCGCATGACATCGCTCACCCATGCCGACGAGGCCGGATTCTTCGGCGCTCACGGCGGACGTTTCCTTCCCCCGTTCCTCGAGGCGCCCATCGCCGAGGTTGCCGCCGCCTACGCCGAAGCCAAGGACGACCCGGCGTTCGTCGAGGAGTACGAGGCGCTGCTCGCCGCCTACGTCGGGCGCCCCTCTCCCCTGTTCCTCGCCCAGCGGCTCACCGCGGAGCTCGGCGGAGCGAAGGTCTACCTCACGCGCGAGGACCTCAATCACACCGGCGCACACAAGATCAACCACACGCTCGGCGAGGTCCTGCTCGCCAAGCGGATGGGCAAGCGGAAGGTCATCGCCGAGACCGGCGCGGGCCAGCACGGCGTGGCCCTGGCCACCGCCGCGGCGCTGCTCGGGCTCGAGTGCGAGATCCACATGGGCGCCATCGACATCGAGAAGCAGCACCCCAACGTCGTCCGGATGGCGCTGCTTGGCGCGAAGGTCGTGCCGGTGGAGAGCGGCGGGCGGTGCCTGAAGGACGCCGTCGACTCCGCGTTCGCCGTCTGGGCCGCGGACTTCGGCGAGACGATGTTCGCCATCGGCTCGGTCGTCGGCCCGGACCCCTTCCCGACGATGGTGCGCGACTTCCAGTCCGTCGTCGGCCGCGAGGCCCGCCGCCAGGTGCTGGAGAAGGAGGGCAGGCTGCCCACCGCGCTGATCGCCTCGGTCGGGGGCGGCTCCAACGCCATGGGCCTGTTCCAGGCGTTCCTGGAGGACGAGTCGGTCCGCATCTACGGCGTCGAGCCCGCGGGCCGCGGCCTCGACAACCCCGGCGACCACGCCGCGACCATGACGCTCGGCTCCCCCGGCGTCCTCCACGGCATGCAGACGATCGTGCTGCAGGACGAGGCGGGCGAGCCGTGGCCGGTGCACTCGATCGCGTCGGGCCTCGACTACCCCGGCGTCGGTCCGCAGCACGCGCACCTCCGCGACCTGGGCCGCGTCGAGTACGTGACGGCCACCGACGACGAGACCTTGGACGCGTTCCAGCTGCTGTGCCGCACCGAGGGCATCATCCCCGCCATCGAGTCGAGCCACGCCGTCGCTCACGCCATGAAGCTCGCCCCGACGCTCGGCGCCGACGACGTGGTCGTCGTCAACCTGTCCGGCCGCGGAGACAAGGACATCGACTTCGTCGCCGAGCGCCTCGGCATGAGCTGACACCCCGCTGGTCGAGCCGGGCCGCGAGGTACCAGCCGAGGGCTACAGCAGCTCCGGCGCCTCGAAGGCCCGGCCCTCGCGCTGCGCGGCGAGGAACTCGATCACGGTCTCGTACCAGACCTTCGC
>CAYVWO010000053.1:1739-9054 GCA_964455495.1 uncultured Tessaracoccus sp. | reverse complement strand
GGTGCTTCAGGTCCGCGGGGTCGCCGTCGTGCAGCTCGTTCAGCCGCCACCACAGCGCGAGACCCTCGCCGATGGGCACGCGATAATCCTTGTCGCCGTGGATCACGAGCATCGGCGTCGAGATCCGGTCCGCGTAGCGGTGCGGGGAGTGCTCGCGCACCATCGCCGGGCTCAGCTCGCGCCCCCAGTACCAGGACGCGTCGGTCGTCGGGCCGAAGCTCTCCAGGTTCCACAGCGACGCGTGGGTCACGATGGCCGCGAAGCGGTCCGTCTGCGTGGCGATCCAGTTGGCCATGTAGCCGCCGAACGAGCCGCCCATCATGACGGACTCGCCGCCCCGGATGTCGGCGCGGGCCTCCGCGGCGTCGGTGAGGGCCATGACGTCGGTGTACGGCTCGGCTCCCCACCGACCCCAGCCCCGCTGGATGAAGTCCTGGCCATACCCGGTGGAGAGGGCGGGGTCGGGCAGCAGCACGGCCTGGCCGCGCGAGGCGAGCAGCCAGGGGCACCAGCGCCACGACCAGGCGTTCCAGGAGCCGAGCGGGCCGCCGTGCACCCAGAGCGTCAACGGGGCCGGGGCGTCCGCGGAGGCGCCGTCGGGAAGGACGAGCCAGCCGGGGACGCGCGTGCCGTCGGTGGTCGTCGTCTCGACGCGCTCGACGCGCCCTGGGAGCGCCGGGTAGGTCACGGGCGAGCGCAGGACGGTGGAGGTGGCCGACGCCACGTCGATCGCGACGACGTCGCCGGGGTTGTCGTAGGCGGAGCGCAGCGCGTAGAGCGTCTCGCCGTCGGGGCTGAGGCGTACAGAGCCGTGGGCGCCCGCCTGCGTGAGCCGGCGCGCAACGCCCGAGGCGAGGTCGACGGCGAAGACCGGGGCCGCGCCGTCCTCGTCGGCGACCACGTACAGCGTGGCCGCGTCAGGGCTGAACGCCACGGGCGAGGCCCAGCGGTCCCAGTCCCCCGCGACGACGCGGCCCTCGCCGGTGGCGAGGTCGGTCAGCCACAGGTTCACTCGCGGCGCGGTCTCGGGCGTGGAGTCGAGATCTCGCACCGCTGCCAGCCAAAGGCCATCGTCGCTCAGCACGGGCGACCCGAACTCGGCCCTCTCCGCCGCCGCCACGACCGTGCGCTCCCCCGTCTCGGGGTCGAGCCGGACGAGCGAGGAGACGGTCACGCCGCCGGCGCGGCGCTCGCGCCACTCGGCGACGATCACCGACCCGTCGCGGGACATGACGGCCTGGCCCAGGCGCGCCCCGACGTCGCCGCTCAGCTCGCGCACGCCCTCGAGGCGCAGGTCGCCGTCGGCGGCGAGGGACGCGAGCCGTAGCCGCGTCTGCTCCATGCCCAGATCGTGGTCCCAGTAGCGCACGGGATAGCCGGCGTGGAGCAGGGCCGAGACCTTCTTCTCGCGGCGGGCGGAGCGCAGCTTCGCGTCCGCCCGGTCGTCCTCCGCCCCGGCGTGCACGGGCACGCCGAGCAGCACCCGGTCTGCGTCCGGCGCGGCGACGACCTGGCCCCAGCCCCCGTCGCGGCGCGCCACCTCGTAGGCCTCGCCGCCGCCCGCGGGCAGGCACCACAGCGCCGCCGTCGTCTCGCCGGGCTTGTCGCCGTCCTTCGCCTGCAGGTCCCGCTTGCCGGTGAACAGCAGCGAGCCGTCGCGGAGGAACGCGGCGAGGGCCTCTCCTTTGACCCCGCGCGTCAGGCGGGTGGCCGCGCGTTCGCCCGCGGGGTCGACGCGCCAGAGCGCGGTGGTGTAGCCCGTGACGTCGGCGTCCGGCCCCTGCACCGAGACGACGAGGCTCGCGCCGTCGGGGCTGAGCGTCAGCCCGGTCAGCCGGGGCGTGGCGATGTAGGCGTCGAGGTCGTGCCAGGGGGATGCGGCGGTGGTGTCACTCATGGGCCCCACTCTGCCACCCTTGCGAGGGGTCCTCACTCAAGGCCGAAGTAGCCCGACTTCGATCGGCCGATCCCGCGGATCAGGCCAAGGTCAGACGGGACTCGGTCGGTCGCTCCGACGGCCGCCAGTTCGTGCTTCCTCCTTCCGCGCTGAGGCCATGCAGGAATGCGAGGAGCGCCGAGGCGTCGAGGACGATCACGCGAGATCCTCCCGGGCGGCGACGACCCTGCGCTCAGCCATGAGCTCCTCAACGAGGCTCCTGCCCGCCAACTGCTTCCGCACCAGGACCTTCGCCTGCTCCCTGGTCATCAGCACCACGCCATCGGGGGCTTCGATAAAGAGCAAGGCATCGCCCTGCCGCCATCCCTGACGGTTGCGCAGCTCCGCGGGCACGACGAGCCGACCGCGATCGCCCAGGAGAACATGGAATGTGCTACTCATGGCTTATGCGTACCACTCCCTGTTGCGAGTGGCACATGCCGCGTTCACATCAGGCCCGCCTCGTAGGCGGCTATCCAGCTGGGCCTTACCAGGGCGTCGAGCAGGCAGGGCCCGACGAAGCCTGTTGCCGCGGACCACGCTCAGCCAGTCTCCTCCGCGGCGGTCTTCGGGGTCGCGATCGCCCAGCCCGCGACCCGCGTCGCGAAGCGTCCGAACGGAAGGCCGACGAGGCGGTCGAACCAGCGCGATGTCGGCAACCCCAGAGGCTCCCGGGCCCATCCCGGCAGGGTCGCGATCGCTCCCGCGGCCAGCATCCAGTAGCCCAGCTTCCCCGGCCACGGCACCGGCGGCGTCCTCAGCAGGAACTCGACCGTGTCCACAGCGGCGGGTGAGGCGCGCAGCTCCGGCCGGTACGCGTCGATCATGGCGACCAGGTCCGCCTCCGTTCGCGGCAGACCGACAGCGCCGAGCATCTCCCCGACCGGGGCGGCGGAGGCGACATATTGATCGGCCTCTGCCGCCGTGAGCCGTGTGGCGCCGAAGTGCTGATACGCCGCCAGGAAGCTCTGCGTCTCGGCGGCGTGCACCCAGGCGAGCAGGTGCGGGTCGGAGGCGCGGTACGGCGTGCCGTCGTCGGTCTTTCCGCGCACCCGCTCGTGTACGGCGCGGATCCTCGCGACCAGCTCCTCGGCCGCCGGGATCGGCCCGTAGGTCGTCATGGCGATGAACTCGCCCGTGCGCTGCAGTCGTCCCCAGGGATCGGAGCGGTAGCCCGAGTGTCCCGCGACCCCGGCCATGGCGGCGGGGTGCAACGCCTGCAACAGCAGCGCGCGGATGCCTCCCGCATACATGGCGGCGTCCCGATTGACCTTCCAGATCGCGTCCGACGGCGCATGCCACCGCTCGCCGTCGGCCCCCCAGATCCGCTGCTCCCGCGCCGTCGCATCAGGGCCGGCGACCTTCGACCGGATCGCCGATCCGATCAGCTCTCGCAGCCACTCCACAGGGTTCGCCATCGCCCAAGCCTATGCCGATCCGCTCACTCCAGGCCGAAGTAGCCGGGGTCGGCGAGGAAGCGGCGGTACAGCGCGACGGTCATCAGTTCCCGCCACTCGCGGGACTGGAACCCGTGCTCGTCGAGCTCGATGAGCTGGGCACCGGGCGCGGCTTCGAGGATCGGCGAGTGCGTGGCCATCAGGATCTGGATGCCGTCGTCGCGCACGGCGGACAGCTGGTTCGCGAGTTTGATCTGCGAGAGGAACGACAACCCGGCCTCCGGCTCGTCGAGCACGAGAAGCCCGCCGCGGCGCCTGAGGAAGACGAGCTTGGTCTCGAGGAGCTCGTTGAAGGCCTGGCCGTGCGACCGCTCGTGGTAGATCCCGTCCGACCCGCCCGGATGCTGCTCCAGGTAGGTCAGCAGCCCGTTCATGGTCTCGGCGCGCAGGAAGTATCCCCACTTGGACCGCCCGATCCCCCGGATGAGGGCCAGATGCTCATGCAGGCGAGACTCCGTGGGCCGCTCGGACGGCCGCCAGTTGGTACTGCCTCCCTCCGCGCTGAGCCCGTAGGCCATCGCGATCGCCTCGATGAGCGTCGACTTCCCGACCCCGTTCTCGCCCACCAGGACCGTCAGTTCCGACAGCCGCATCCCGTCGCGGAGAACCTGCGCGACCGGCCCCATCGTGAACGGCCACCCGCCGTCGTTCTCCACCGGCGCGCCGACGACCTCGCGCACCGGAAGCGAGCTGATTACCGTCATGCGAGACAGCGTAGAGACGGGCTCCGACAATTTGGCTCATGGCCTATCAGTCCCGAAGCTGCACAACTCCAACGTTCTCGCCCCATGCCCGATCGGCGGTAAGCGCATCGCACTCGAGGCGCTGACTGAGAGCGAGACACAGGCGGTCGCCGAGCGACAGCCCTGAACCCTGTCTCCACAAGGCCGCTGCCCGCTCCGCGTCTACCTCAGTCACCGCCTCGATCCTCACGCCGTAGCTAAGGAGGAGGGCCTTGGCATGTGACCAGTCCGCGCCACGGGACGCGACCTTCTGCGCCACCTCTGACCAGTTCGCCGCGCCGATGACGCCGTCGCTCAACAGGCTCTCAGCCCGGTCCGCTCCAGGCTCCCCTTGCAGGAACGCAAGCACCACCGATGCGTCGAAGACGATCACGCGAGGTCCTCCTGCGCGGCCGCCGCCCGCCGGTCCGCCAGCAACTCCTCCACGAGGCTGCTACCCGCCAACTGCTTCCGCACCAGAGCCTTCGCTTGTTCCCTGGTCATCAACACCACGCCATCGGGGGCCTCGACAAAGAGCAAGGGGTCGCCCTGCCGCCATCCCTGACGGGTACGCAGCTCAGCAGGCACGACGAGCCGACCGCGATCTCCCAGCGGGGCATGAAACGTGGTACTCATTCCCCTAGTGTACCACCCATGATCTCGCATGGTACTGGCCTGATGGGACCGAAGTCGGCGAGCCTGGGAGCGATATGCTCCACGAAAAGCGGCGCGAGGCTGTCGTCGCCCAAGTCGTCGGGAGTGACCCAGCGGGTCTCCTCGATTTCGGCGGTGGGCTGAACGTCCGCGGGGATCGCCGTCGGCCAGTCGAAGACGTCCGCGACGACGGTGAAGCCCTTCTCGTTCGCCGCAGGCGCTGAGAACTCCCCAAGCCGCACCAAACCCTCGACGTCGAGGGAAAGGCCGAGTTCCTCGGCCACCTCACGCACCGCGCACTCGGCAGCGGACTCCCCCGGCTCGGGCTTCCCTCCGGGATTCATCCACATCGACGTGCCGCGCTTGCGCACCATCAGCACCCGCCCCTGCGCGTCGCGGAGCACAACGGCGGAAACCCGGATGATCACGACGTCACCGTACCGCGAACACTCACCTTGCGAAGAGGCGCTGTGGGCACGACAACGCGGCTGCAAACGTTCGATTGGCACAGCCGAACCGGAGAGCGTGCGCGTCAAAGTCAGATAGCTGACTCTGGCGCGCACGATAGTCCCGGTGCTGGCTCGAAATGGACGTTTGCGCCCACGATGATGCTCGGCGCGCTCCGAGGTGGCTAGACGTCGAGGATCGACAGGAAGTCGCCGACGCCCTCGACGAGGCCGCCGACCGCCTCCGCGACGCCACCCACGCCGTCGGCGATCTCAAGGACACCGCCGACCAGTTCGCCCGCCTCGAAGGCCAAGGCGAGGCCGTCAAGAGCGTGAGTACCCAGGTCGATCCACATCAGCGCGTCGACGCCCGCATCGAGCATCGCGCTGTCGCGGGTCACGACGTCGCCGAAGACCTTCGCCCAGTGGTCGGCGACGCCGAAGACCAGTGCGTACGGCAGGTAGCGCTCGAAGACGCCGAGTTGTTCCTGCGTCCGGATCTGGTCAGCCTCGGCCGTGGCCAGGTACTTCTTGAAGCCCAGCGCCTGGATCTGCACCGCGGTGCCCGCGGCGGTCCGCGGCACCCGGCGCCCCAGCTTTCGGTAGGCGAACGCCGCGCCGCCCATGACCAGCGCCGTCGACAGCAGCGTCACCCAGCCCAATGACGAGACCAGCATCAGCCCGCTCCAGACGACGCCGGCGCCGACAACGAGGGCGGGCAGCGGACCCTTGCCCGCGGCGCTCGGGTCGCGCGGGTACCACCCGTTCTCCACCGTCTGGCGGTAGAACTCCCTGCGAAGGGCGAGAACGTGGCCGGAGTCGTTCCCGATCCAGGCACTCATCCTGGCCGTCTTCGGCGCGATCAGCTGAGCGCCGAACATCGACTGCAGCAGCGAGACCTCGAAGTGTTCCAGCTTGTCAGCGGGCTTCGGGGCGACGAGCGTGAGCTCCCAATCGCGGCCGGCCTTGGCGGGCTTCCCGCGGCGGGCGGGCCGCGCGGCGCCGTCGATGGCCTTGATCCGCAGGTGGCCGCGGATGGCGAGGTCGACGAACGTGGCCATGACGTCGCGCATCTCCGCCTCGCCATCGACGACGGTGCCGATCAGCCCGGGATGGAGCCCGCGCGGCGGCGAGAACGCGACGGCGACCTCGCCGGAGTACTCGCGGCCCGGCCCCACCCTCTCGACGGCGGACTCCTGGCCGGGCGCGGGCAGCAGCCCGGGCGTCACGCTCCGAAAGATCTCGTCGCGGTGGAAGCGCCCGCTCACCGCCCCGAGCAGGAAGAACGCCGCGCAGAACAGGACGGAGAGAACAAGGAAGCCGAGGTCGATGGGCGTCACGTCAGGAGAGCCTGGCCAGGATCAGCTCGCGGACCTTCGCGGCGTCGGCCTGGCCGCGCATCGCCTTCATCACCTGCCCGATCAGCGCGCCCGCGGCCTGGACCTTGCCGTCGCGGATCTTGTCCGCGACGTCCGGGTTAGCCGCGATGACCTCGTCGACCGCGGCGCCGAGCGCGCCCTCGTCGGAGACGACGACCAAGCCGCGCGACTCCACGACCTCGGCGGGCTCGCCCTCGCCTGCCAGCACGCCGTCGATCACCTGGCGGGCCAGCTTGTCGTTGACCGTGCCGGCGTCGACCAGCGCCTGGACCGCCGCCACCTGGACGGGCGTGATCGCCAGCTCCTCCAGCTCGACGGCGGCCTCGTTCGCTCGGCGCGCCAGCTCGGTGACCCACCACTTGCGCGCGGCGGCGGGCGCGGCGCCCGCGGCGACGGTCTCCTCGACGACGCCCAGCGCGCCCGAGTTGACGACGGCGGCGAAGTCGATGTCGCTGAAGCCCCACGCCTCCTGCAGCCGGCGACGGCGCTCGGCCGGCGGCTCGGGCAGCGTGGCACGCAGCTCGTCAACCCACTCGCGGCTAGGCGCGATGGGCATCAGGTCGGGCTCAGCGAAGTAGCGGTAGTCGTCCGCGTCCGACTTCGGCCGTCCCGCCGAGGTGCTGCCGTCGGCCTCGTGGAAGTGCCTGGTCTCCTGCGTCACGCGGCCGCCGGCGTCGAGCACCTCGGCCTGGCGGCACATCTCGAACCGGACGGCGCGCTC
>CAYVWO010000053.1:0-1729 GCA_964455495.1 uncultured Tessaracoccus sp. | reverse complement strand
GATGGACCGCAGCGAGTTGACGTTCTTGGTCTCGGTGCGGGTGCCAAGGACGCCGGACCCGATGGGGGCCAGCGAGAGGTTGGCGTCGCAGCGGAGCGACCCCTGCTCCATCCGGACGTCCGAGACGCCGAGCGCCTTCATCAGCTCGCGCAGGTGCGCGACGTAGGCGCGCGCCACCTGCGGGGCCTTCTCGCCCGCGCCGAGCACGGGGCGGGTGACGATCTCGATCAGCGGCACGCCGGCGCGGTTGTAGTCGATCAGCGAGTAGTCGGCGCCCTGGATGCGGCCCGACGTGCCCACGTGGGTCGCCTTGCCCGCGTCCTCCTCCATGTGCGCGCGCTCGATCTCGACCCGGTAGGTCTCGCCATCGACCTCGACGTCGACCCAGCCGTCGAAAGCGATCGGCTCGTCGTACTGCGAGGTCTGGAAGTCCTTGGTCATGTCCGGGTAGAAGTAGTTCTTCCTGGCCATGCGGCACCACTCGGCGATCTCGCAATTGAGCGCGAGCCCGATCCGGATGGCCGACTCGACGGCCTTCCCGTTGATCACCGGCAGCGAGCCGGGCAGGCCGAGGCAGACCGGGCAGACGTGCGTATTGGGCGCGCCGCCGAACTCGTTGGCGCAGCCGCAGAACATCTTCGACGCGGTGTTCAGCTCCACGTGCACCTCAAGGCCCAGCGCGGGCTCGTACCTGGTCAGCAGGTCGTCGTAGTCGACGCTCATGCGAGAACTCCTTCCGGCGCCTGCGGGCCGCACCACTTTTCCAGCAGCGCCCGCTCGAGCACTCCCCCGACGCGGTACAGCCGCGCGTCCTCCATCGGCGGGGCCATCACCTGGAACCCGACCGGCAGGCCGTCGCTGAGGCCCGCGGGGAACGACGCGGACGCGTTGCCCGCCATGTTGCTGGGGATGGTGCACAGGTCGGCGAGGTACATGCTCATCGGGTCGGCCATGCGCTCCCCGATCCTGAAGGCGACGGTCGGCGTGGTCGGCGAGACCAGCACGTCCACCCGCTCGAACGCCTTGTCGAAGTCGCCCTGGATGAGGGAGCGCACCTTCTGGGCCGAGCCGTAGTAGGCGTCGTAATAGCCGGCCGACAGCGCGTAGGTGCCGATGATGATGCGGCGCTTCGCCTCGCGGCCGAAGCCGTCCTCGCGGGTGAGGTTCATCACCTCCTCGGCGGAGCGGGCGCCGTCGTCACCCGTGCGCAGGCCGTAGCGCATGCCGTCGAAGCGGGCGAGGTTGGAGCTGAGTTCGGCGGGCTGGATCAGGTAGTAGGCGGGCAGCGCGTAGGCGAACGCCGGGCAGGACACCTCGACGATCTCGGCGCCCGCGACGCGCAGCGCCTCGACGGCCTCGCGGAACCGCTCGAGGACGCCGGGCTCGTAGCCGTCGCCCTGGAACTCGGCGACGACTCCGACGCGCAGGCCCGCGAGGTCGGCGGCGCGGGAAGCCCCGACGAGGTCGGGCACGGGCCGGTCGATCGAGGCGGAGTCGTGCGGGTCGTAGCCGCCGATGATCTCCTGCAGCAGCGCCGCATCCTCGGCGGTCCGGGTGCAGGGCCCGGGCTGGTCGAGGCTGGAGGCCATCGCCACCAGGCCATAACGAGAGACGCCGCCGTAGGTGGGCTTGACGCCGACGGTGCCGGTCACGGCCCCGGGCTGGCGGATGGAACCACCCGTGTCGGAGCCGACGGCCAGCGGCACCATGAACGAGGCCACGGCCGCGG
>CAYVWO010000052.1:1478-11399 GCA_964455495.1 uncultured Tessaracoccus sp. | reverse complement strand
GCCGACGAAGCCGAAGTCTTCGCGCAGGCGGCGCTCGACGAACCGCTTGTACGTGTCGTCCATCTGCCCGCTGGTGAACAGCGCGAAGGTCGGCGGGCAGTTGTGCGCCTGCGTGCCGAACAGGATGCGGGGCTGCTTGCCGCCGCGCACCGGGTGCGGGTGCGCCGCGGCGAGGCGCCCGAGGAAGGCGTTGAGCTTGCCCGTGGACACGCGCGTCTCCCAACCCGCCGCGGAGGTCTCGATGGCCTTGCCGATCTTGTCGACGTTGCGGCCGGTCAGCGCGGAGATGTTGACGGTGGGCGCCCACCGCCACGCGACGAGGTCGCGCTCGATCTCGCGGTCGAGGTAGCGACGGCGCTCCTCGTCGGTGAGGTCCCACTTGTTGAACGCGATGACGAGCGCACGGCCGGCCTCCTCGATGTTGTTGAGGATGCGCAGGTCCTGGTCCGTCAGCGGCTCTGAGGCGTCGACGACCATGATGCAGACCTCGGCCCGCTCGATCGCCGCCTGCGTGCGGAGGCTGGCGTAGTACTCGTGGCCGCTCGCCTCCTTGACCCGGCGGCGGATACCCGCGGTGTCGATCAGCCGATAGACCTGGCCGCCGACCTCGACGATCTCGTCGACCGGGTCGACGGTGGTGCCGGAGACGTCGGAGACGACGACGCGCTGCTGGTCGGCCAGCTTGTTGAGCAGCGACGACTTGCCGACGTTGGGCTTGCCGACGATAGCGACGCGCCGCGGCCCTGCCTCCTCGACGTCGCGCTCGCGCGGCGCCTCGGGAAGGGCGTCGAGCAGCGCGTCGAGCAGGTCGCCGGAGCCGCGGCCGTGCATCGCGGAGACCGGGTACGGCTGCCCCAGCCCGAGGTTCCACATGCTGGCCGCCAAGGCCTCGTGGCGCTGGTCGTCGACCTTGTTCGCCGCGAGCACGACGGGCTTCTTCGAGCGCCGCAGCACCCGCACGACGGCCTCGTCCTCGTCGAGGGTGCCGACGGTGGCGTCGACGACGAAAAGCACGGCGTCGGCGGCCGAGATGGCCAGCTCCGCCTGCTCGGCGATCTGCGCGGACATGCCCTGCGCGTCGGACATCCAGCCGCCGGTGTCAACCAGCACGAACTCGCGGCCGTTCCAGTTGGCGTCGTAGCTCACCCGGTCGCGGGTGACGCCGGGCTTGTCCTGAACCACGGCCTCGCGGCGGCCGAGGACGCGGTTGACAAGGGTCGACTTGCCGACGTTGGGGCGGCCGACGACGGCGACGATCGGCTTGACGGTCTCGGTCATGCGGGCTCCTCGGCTTGGGTGGACGACATCACATGGTACCGGCTGCGCTTCATGGCCCCGGCCTTTCGACGCGCGCTGCGTCGCTCCGCTCCTTGGGCGCGGCTCAAGGAGCGGAGCTGCTCACGCGACGTCGGCCTGCAGGATGCGCCAGACCTCGGCCTGGACGCCCGCGTACTCGCTGACGCTGACGCGCGGGTCCCACAGCAGGCGCATGCCCGCCTCGTCGGGTGTGCGGTCCGCCTTCGCCTGGTTGCATGGCCCGCAGGCCGCGACCAGGTTCCCCCAGGTCCAGCCGCCGCCACGCGACTGCGGCAGCAGGTGATCGACGGTGTGAGCGTGCCCGCCGCAGAATGCGCACGTCCAGCCGTCGCGACGCAGGATCTCCACACGCGACGCGCGGCTGGTCAGCTCCGGCGCCCGGCGGAATGGGATGTCGACCCAGTAGTTCAGCCGCACGATCACGGGCCACGGCATGTCGATGCCCCCGCCGGCGGAGCGCACGCGCCTGGTCTCGTGCACCTTGAACGGCGTGTAGATGCCGTCCAGGATGCCCGTGACCGCGTTCGTCCAGTGGGTCTCGCCCTTGACGTCGTAGTCGAGCCCGATCACGAAGACGGTGGTCGTCGGCTGCGGGATCGGTTGGTGGGTCTCGCGAATTCGGGTGGTGAGGCGCATGTTCGCCTCCCTTCGGTGTCTCGGATGTTGGTGGCTGTGTAGACCCCGAGACGACAAACGCCCCAGGCATGTCCCTGGGGCGTTTGCTGAGCGCGGCAGCGACTCAGAAGGGTATGGATTCCCCAGGGGTGATGGCGGTACGCGACGACGCGTACCACGGCTGATCGGAAAACCGGAAGGCGCGCGGGCACGTCGACAGACCACCACTGGTCATGACGTGTTCTTGGCTCATTTGCATGCCCCTTCTTCGCGACTTCCGCGGGTAAGGGTACACCAGCCGCGCCTTTCGACGCGCGCCGCCGCCTCGCGGGGTGCGCGGCTCAAGGAGCGTCAGGCCAGGGAGATGATGCGATCGACGACCTCGCCGGGGGTCAGGAACGTCGAGTCGATCACGGTGACACCCTCGGCGGCGTCGGTGAAGTTCGACACCGTCGAGTCGTCGCGGTCGCGGCGCAGCACCTGGTCTGTGACCTCGGCGGCGCTCGCCTTCCCCGCCACCTCGGCGGCTCGGCGGGCCACCCGGGCCGCGGGGTCGGCGACGAGCAGGACTCGGACCTCGGCGTCGGGCGCCACCACCGTCGTGATGTCGCGACCCTCGACGACGATCGCGCGGCCGTGCGCGTCGATGATGCCGCGCATGCGGTCGATCAGGATCGCGCGCACCTCGAGGATGGTCGCGACCCGGGAGACGGCTGCCGAGATGCGCGGCTCTCGGATCTCCTCGGTCACGTCGTGGCCGTTGATCCGGAACCGCGGGGCGTCGGGGGTGGTGTCGCAGACCAGATCCGCGGCATCCACCAAGGCGACGATCTCCGCGTCGCCGAGGGCGCCGTCGGCCTCGGCCCGCAGCACCTCGGCGGTCGCGGCGCGGTACATGGCGCCGGTGTCGAGGTAGCCGAGGCCCAGCCGGTTGGCCAGCAGCTTCGCCGTCGTCGACTTGCCCGACCCGCTCGGGCCGTCGATGGCAAACAGGGCCCTCTTCGTCATCTTCTTGCCTTTCGGTTGTCGGACCAGGCGTGCCACCCGGCGTCAGCCAGGCGCGAGCGCAGGTTCTCGGCGACTTCACTCTCGACGGAGATCGACAGGTAGCCGACCTGGCGCACAGGATCGTGCGTGAGCTCGAAGTCCTCGACGTTGAACCCGGCGTCGCCGATGTCGGTGAACAGGCGGCCGAGTGCGCGCGGCTCGTCGGGGATCTCGACGGTGACGTCGAGGAGGTCGATGGGCTCGGCGCCGTGCTTGCCGACGAGCGACAGCGCGCCGGTCTGGCCCATGGCGAGGAAGCGCTCGAGCGCGGCGGGGTCGTCGAGCACCTGAATGAGGTGCGTGAGGTCGGCCGCCACCTCGAGCAGCTCGTGCCGCACCGCCGCGGCATTGCTGGTGAGGATCTGACGCCAGAGGGCGGGGTCCGAGCCCGCGATGCGCGTGACGTCGCGGATGCCCTGGCCCGCGAGGCGGAGGTTCGCCGTCGGCACCTCGCGCAGGTGCGAGGCGGTCAGGATGCTCATCAGGTGCGGCACGTGGCTGACCTGCGCGACCGCCTCGTCGTGGAGGGGGGCGGGCATCGTGATGACGCGGGCGCCGACGTCCCGGGCGAGGCGCTCGATCACCGCGACGGCTCCCGGCGGGTTGCCCTCGTTCGGGGTGACGACCCAGGTGCGGTCGACGAAGAGGTCTCCGGAGGCTGTCAGCGGGCCGGTGAACTGCGAGCCGGCCATGGGGTGCGAGCCCACGTAGCGCTGGTGCTCGGGTGCGAGGCGCCGCACCGCGGCGAGGATCGGAGCCTTGACCGAGCCGACGTCGGTGACGATCGCGCGCGGGAACTTCTCCAGCACCTCCGCGACGAGCGCCGGGATCGCGTCCGGCGGCGTCGCGACCACAACGATGTCCGGGTTGTCCGTCTCCTCGTCCGCGACCGCGCCCGCTCCGAGCCCGGCGGCGACGACCGCGTGCGAGGGGGCGATGTCCCACAGGCGCACGTCGTAGCCGGCGCGGGTGAGTGCGAGCCCGAGCGACGACCCGACGAGGCCCGCGCCGAGGATCAGGACGGCCTTACCCACGGGCAAGCTCCTCGCGGCTCAGCCGACGGAAGGCACGGCGGCGCCCGGTGCCGCGCTCCAGGACGGCCACCTCCAGCTGGCTCGAACCGAGCGCGGCGCCCGCGGCGGCGACGGCCTCGAACAGCGGCGCCGTCGCGTCGAACGACGCGCGGAGCCTCCCAACGATGCGCTCGGCGTCGCCGCCAACCACGGCCAGGTCCTTCTCGTCGCTGATCACGCCGTCGTAGCCGACCCTGTAGAGCACGTCGCCGTCAGGCTCCTCCCCCAACTCGGCCACGATCAACTCGACCTCGAACGGCTTCTCCGCGCCGGAGGCGAACGTCCCGCCCAACTGCTGCGAGTATGCGCCCGCCAGGCTGCGGCCGTTGACGTCGCGGCGGTCGTAGGCGTAGCCGCGCAGGTCCGCGTGCCGGATGCCCGCGACGCGCAGCGCCTCGAACTCGTTGTAGCGGCCCACGGCGGCGAACCCGATCCGGTCGTAGATCTCGGCGACCTTGTTCAGTGTCGTCGAGTGGTTGTCGGCGACCAGCACGATGCCGTCGGCGTACCGCAGGACGGCGACGGCGCGGCCACGCGCGATCCCCTTTCGGGCGAACTCGGCCCGGTCGAGCATCATCTGCTCGGGGCTGACGTACATGGACATGCTCACAGGGCGTTCCCCCTGGGGCCGTCGGGGCGGCCGACTCGGGCGGCCACGATCTGCTCGGCGAGGTCCCGCACGCCCTCCTCGGACCAGCGGGCAACGCCCTCGGCGGAGGCCCGCATGACGAGCGGGAAGATGCCGCGAGTGAGGTCGAGGCCGGAGGTGGCCGAGTCGTCGTCGGCCGCGTCGTACAGGGACTGGAGCAGCGCCGCCACGGCTGACCTCTCGTCGGCGTCGGGGTCGTAGAGCTTCTTCAGCGCGCCGCGAGCGAAGGCCGAGCCCGATCCGACGGAGCAGAACTCGTGCTCCTCGTAGCGCCCGCCGGTGGCGTCGTAGGAGAACATGCGCCCGCGCCCCGCGCGGCGGTCCCAGCCGATGAACAGCGGCAGGACGACGAGCCCCTGCATCGCCTGCCCCAGGTTCGCCCGGATCAGCGCGCCGAGGCGGTTGGCCTTGCCGTCGAAGCTGAGCTCGGCGCCCTCGACCTTCTCGAAGTGCTCGAGCTCGACCTGGAACAGCCGTACCAGCTCGACGGCGACGCCCGCGACGCCGGCCACACCGACGATCGAGTGGTCGTCGGCGCCGAAGATCTTCTCGATGTCGCGCATGGCGATCGCCGAGCCCATCGTGGCGCGCCGGTCGCCCGCCATGACCACGCCGCCCCGATAGCGCGCCGCGACGATCGTGGTGCCGTGGACGGCTGGAAGATCCGCGGCGCACGCCCCCGGGAGGGCCTCGGGCGCGACGGTGCTCAGGTACTCCGCGAAGGAGGCGCCAAGGGCGGGAGCGTTCGTCACCGGGCCATTGTGTCAGCTATCCGGAGGAGGTACCCACTTGGTGAGGGCTTTTCACACCTCCTGCCCGCGCGACCTCTTAGCCTCCGACGAGGCGGCGGACGAGCGGGATAGGCTCCCTCCTATGTCTCGCATCCGCCCGTTGATCCTCGATCTCGTTCTCGTCGCCGTGTTCGCGGCCGTCGGGCGCGCGTCACACAACGAGAGCGTGGCCGGCACGTTCCTCACCGCATGGCCGTTCCTGGTCGCCTGCCTGATCGCGTGGCTGGTCCTCGGCGTGTTGAAGGACGACGGCGTCGGGCTGCGCGGCGCGGCCATCGCCTGGCTCGTGACCTGGGCGGGTGGCATGGCCCTTCGCGTCTCCGCGGGTGAGACGGCTCAGCCGGCCTTCATGATCGTCGCCGCGCTGACCTTGGCCCTGTTCCTCGGCGGCTGGCGCCTGATCGCCTGGCTCGTCCGCCGTCGGCGCGCATAAGGCTCCGCAGAATCAGGCCGTCGGCCGGTCTACGGCCACGACCTGGACGATCCCCTCTAGACCGACGAAGTCACCCGCATTCGTCGTATACAGCGGCAAGCCGCGTGTGGCCGCGATCGCGGCGATCATCTGGTCCAGCGCGCGCGAGCGCGGAGAGCGTCCCAGGGCTCGCACGGCCGAGGCGATCCGGCCGTAGGCTCGTGCGGCTGCGACGTCGAAGGGAAGCGGATCGAAGGTGCTCTCCACCCGTTGCAGCAACTCCATCCGGCGAGCCCGCTCCTCGCCCGTGAGGCCACCGTGCACGGCCGCCGACAACTCGGCCAGGGTCACGGCGGTGACCGCCGGCTGCATGGGAAGCAGCGCCTCGCCGAGGGACGCCCAGTGGATGAGGATGTTGGTGTCGAGAACGCCCTTTTGAGGCCGATCAGCGGTCATAGGGATCGTCCCCGTAGGGGTCCATCAACGCGTCGAGGTCCGCGCGGAACGCATCCGGATCGATCGCAGGCAGCCCCTTGCCCAGCGCCAAGAACTCCTTCACGGGGACGAACTGCCGACGGCGGATCGGCACCAGCTCGGCGATCTGGCGGCCGTCCCTGGTGACCGTGAAGGTCTCGCCGTGCTCAACCGCATCCATGATCTCCCGCGATCGCAGGCGCAGGTCCCGCTGACTGATCTCGTGCTGAAGGCTCATGCGGCGATGGTAGCACCGGGTGCTACATCTATCACGCCAACGGGTAAGCGACCGCGCCGCCGAGCTCCTCGGGGATGTTGCGGGGGCGCGGGCCGCTGTAGTCCGGGCCGTACGCGCCTGGGGAGGGGCGGCGCTTGCGCATCGGGGCCAGCTGGCCGGGGGCCAGGCGCCGAGCGATCGCCAGGAATCCGGTGTGGCCCGACGTGCCGTGACCGGGGCGGATGGCGAGGCCCTCCGCGTGCCACTCGCGCACGGTGGTCTCCGTCAGGTGTGGCTCCGTGAAGCCGCCGTGGGCGCGGAAGGTATCCGCGACGCGGCCGAGCTGGGTCGCCGTCGCGACGTAGCAGGTGAGGACGCCGCCGGCGACCATGCGATCGGCCACGGCGTCGATGCACTCCCACGGGGCGAGCATGTCCAGGATGGCGCGGTCGACGGGCTCGTCCTCGATCGCCTCGACCAGGTCGCCGACAGTGAGTTCCCACGCCGGGTGCGGGCCGCCGAGGAACGACTCGACATTCTTGGCCGCGACGTCGGCGAACTGCTGGCGACGCTCATAGGAGTGGAGCCTGCCCTCGGCGCCGATGGACCGAAGCAGCGCGATGGACAGCGCGCCCGAGCCGACGCCGGCCTCGAGGACGCGAGCGCCGGGAAAGATGTCGGTCCACATCAGGATCTGCGCGGCGTCCTTCGGATAGATCACGGCCGCGTCGCGCGGCATCGAGACCATGAACTCGCTCATCAACGGCCGGAACGCCAGGTACTGCGACCCGCCGACGGAGGTGACCGTCACGCCCTCAGGGCCACCGATCAGGTCGTCGTGGCTGACCGCGCCCCTCGTGGTGTGCCACGTCGCGCCCTCGCGCAGGACGATCGACTTGCGACGCCCCTTGCTGTCGGTGAGCGTCACGCGGTCGCCCGCCAGCAGCGGTCCGGTGTTCACGCCGGAGAGGTTCATGCGTTGTCCTTCAGTTCGCGCCAGGTCTCGGCGAGGTCGGCCCAGGTCACGCCCACGAGTCCCCGCTCGGAGACGCGCAGGCGCGGGTGCGGCTCGTGGTCCACTTCCGGGGCCACGGCGAGGACGACGGAACCGGCCGCGAGCGCCGATCTCGCGCCCGGGATCGAGTCCTCAAGCGCGACGGTGTCGCGCGGGTCGACGCGCAGCAGGTCCGCGCCTGTGAGGTACGGCTCCGGGTGGGGCTTGGTGTTGGCGACGACGTCGCCCGTGACGAGGTATCTCACGTTGTGCGGCAGCCGCGTTCGGACCACGTCCATGATGATCGAGAAGCTCGCGGTCACGATCGCGCACGGGATGTCGTGCCGGTCGAGATCCTGCATCAGCTCGCGCGCTCCGGGCGCCCACGGAAGGTCCGCCCCCAGTTTCGCGATCATGCGCTCGTGCAGGTCGTCGAAGATCGCCTGCGGCGTCGTGCCGTCGGCGTAGAGGTCCGCGAACAGGTTGGCGGTCTGAGTGGCCGATCCCCCGCGCAGCGAGGAGTTCAGCTCGTCGGTGGCCGCGAGCCCGCGCTCCGCCAGCATCTCGGCCTGGGTCTCGTCCCAGATCGGCTCGGTGTCGACGAGGGTGCCGTCGAAGTCCCACAGGACTGCCTTGGGTTCGGCCGCCATTGCTGCACTCCTCCTCCGAGACGGTGATCGCACCCGCCAACCATAGTGGCCCGGCCCCACGAAGAAGGCCCCGTTCGCGTGGGAGTCGCGAACGGGGCCCCTTGGGCGCAGGGGCTCAGGCCAGGGCCGCGGCCTTGGCGTTCAGCTCTGCCACCAGGTCGGGGACCGTGTTGCCGGTCGCCTTGTCGACGATCGACGTGTACACGTGCGGCACCACGTGCTTGGCACCCGCCTCTAGGCACGTCGAGACGACGGCGTCGAAGTTCTCGACGTCGATGCCGCCGGTCGGCTCGAAGATCGGGACGCCGGCCGCGACCGACGCCTTGACCATCGCGGCCAGGTGGTCCAGCTGCGAGACCCCGCCGATCGGGTAGAACTTCACGCTCGCCACGCCGACCTCGGCCACCATCGCCGCGGCCTGCTCGGCCGAGACCTCGCCGTCGAACGCGACGCTGTTCGGCCCGGTGCCGACCCGCACGAGGCCGGGACGGGATCCGGGCGCGATCAGCGAGGATCATGTGGGAGAGGCCGCCGAGGATCGTGCCCCACATGCCGGTCTTCTTGCCGGCGTCGAGGGCGGCGATCCAGAACAGGATGGGCATGACCGGGTTCAGCAGCCAGCCGGCCGCCTGGCCGAGCACCTGCGTGGCGACCTGCTGCAGCTGGGTCGGCACGCCGGAGGCTGTCGCGTTCAGGAACGTGACGAGCACGGCGCCGACGATCGCGCCGGCGAAGGCCATCTTCTTCGGGTTGTACAGCGTGTCCTCGACCGACTTGTTGCGCAGCAGCAGCGAGCCTGCCGCCCAGTTGGGGATGATGCGGTGGTCGACGTCCTGCGTCAGCGCGCCGGCGCCGACGACGGAGGCCCAGGCGTTGAAGAGGAAGCCGAGGCCGAAGGAGAAGTGAGCGATAGGGTCGCCCTTACAGGCGTTCAGCTCGCCGAACGTCCGAAACGCGCCCATGCCCTGCACCGTCGGCGCGTGGAACATGCGCGCGGCGCCCGCACTGGCGCCGAACCCCGCCAAGGCCCCGATGACCAGGGACTCGGCGACAATCACTGCGGTATTGCTCATCTGAGAAAGCCGCCTTTCTTTGGTACTACTTCAGTTGAAGTACTCGTTGCGTCCACCCAGGCTGCTCGGCAACCTCGGTGATGTCGATGGTGGTGAGGTCCACGAAGGAGACCCGCACCGTGAACCGGATGGTCAGCAGGTAGTTCTCGCGCTGGCGCTTGAAGAACAACCCGAAGAACTTCTCGGTCCACACGTGGCGGACCGCCTTCAGCACCTTCACCTCGACGGGGTCGGCGTTCAGCAGCGCCTCGGGCTTGCCCTTCAGCAGTTGCTTACGCATGTCGTTCAGCGCGTCTTGGAAGGCGCGCTGGAGGGTCTCCCCCTTGCCGGTGACGGTGACCCTGCGGTCCTCGGTCTGCATCAGACGGCCTCCGGGTGAGCCTTCGCGTACTCCTCGGTGAGCCGCTTGCCGAGTTCCTCCTGGTCGAGGAAGCCGAAGCCGACGACCTTGGCGCCGTTGCGGATGGCCGTCACGCCGGCGTCGATGGTGCGCAGCGAGAACTCCATGGGGTACCCGTACTTCGTGTTGGCGGTGACGGCACCGGCGCCGCCGGAGCCGCAGAAGCTGATGCCGAAGTCGGCGCCGTTCTCGTTCATCACGTCGCCGAG
>CAYVWO010000052.1:0-1468 GCA_964455495.1 uncultured Tessaracoccus sp. | reverse complement strand
CCCCGCCCGCTTGCGCGACACCGTCGGCCACGCGCTGACCCTTGCCGAGCCGGTGGCCGATGACTACCTTGATTGCCATTTCTGTCTCTCCTAACTGATCTGCGCCGCGTCGAGGTGCACGGCGACGAGGAACTTCTCCTCGACCTGGATGTCGGGGGTCTTCTGGATGGGGGCGAGGAGCTCGCCGGCGAGCGCCATGGCGTCGTCGGAGACCTCAGCGAAGAAGGCGGGATCGATCGCGGCCACCTCCTCGCCGGAGCCGAACCGCCGCACGGCGGCGGCGAGGTGCGTGGCGAGCGCGAGGCGCTGGGTGTCGTTCATGCGCCAGCCGCGCGCGTCGAGCCCTGGCTGCAGCACCTCGAGCGTCTTCCACAGCTCGGTGACGTCAGGCAGGGGCTCGGGCAGTCTCTCCTGAACCTGCTCGGCCAGGGCCGCGACGTCTGCTGACGTGGTGTCAGATGACATAGATCTCTCCATCCTTGATCGCGTGGGTTGTCTCCACGGCCCTGTTGCCGAGGAGTTCGTTGCCGTCGGCGTCGCGGTAGCTGAACTCGCCGTCGACGACGCGGAGGACCGTGAGGGTGGCGGGCGCGCCGATGCTGGTGTCCGCGAGCTCCGGGCGGCGGATCGCCCGGGCGGGCGCCGTCGTCGTCCATTCGAGGACCTGCTCGAGGGTGAAGCCGAGCGCGAGCGCCTTGCTCATGGTGACCGCGAGCGAGTACACGGGGCCGCCCACGTTGCCCTCGTGGATATCGGTGCTGATCGTGTGGGGCACGATGCCGAGCTCCTTCGCGCGAGCGAGCACCTGGAAGTTCGCGCTGGCCTCGCCGTGCCCGACGTCGAAGATCACGCCGCGGTCGTAGGCCCGCCGGGCGGCGGGACGGAGGGCGCCGTCCTCGTCGACGATGCCGCCCGGCTTGCCGTGGAACGCGTGCGAGCAGATGTCCCCTGGCCGGAGCATGTCGAGGCAGTCGCTCATCTCTGGCGGCCGGTTGCCGGTGTGGATGAGGACGGGCAGCCCGACCCTCTCCCCCAGCTCGATGGCCAGCTCGAGGGGCCTCAGGCCGTTGTCGCCGACGACGGAGCCCGACATGCGGCACTTGATGCCGACGATGACGTCGCGGTTCGCCTCGATCACTGCCTGCGAGCGGTCGAGGTCAACGTTGGCGAGGTCCACCAGCTCGTGCCTGCCGTCGACGAGCCCGGGCGTCGCGACGTTCAGCCACGAGAGCACGCGGGTGCGTTGGGTGTCGACGACCTCCGCCCGGAACCGGTCGAAGTCGCGGGCACCGGCGCTTCCGGCGTCGACGATGGTCGGCACGCCCTGCCGGATGCCGACGCTGTCGCCGGGGATGCCGAGCGTCTTGGCCGGGATGAAGACGTGGGTGTGGATGTCGATCAGCCCCGGGGTGATCAGCGCGCCGTCGACGTCGACGACCGTCGCGTCGGGGGCCGCCGCGGCCGCGAT
>CAYVWO010000051.1:7544-11652 GCA_964455495.1 uncultured Tessaracoccus sp. | reverse complement strand
TCGTTCACATAGCCGGAATTTTAGGGCGGTTCAGCTACACGAATCAGCCCACTTGTTACACAAAACCACCCTCCCGCGACGGGGCGGCCGCCGATCGCGTCGCTGGACCCCCGCCGTCCCCGCTCCTCCGCAACCCCTTGTTCACTGCGGGTTATCCCGGGTCGCCCCCCAGATGTCGGGGGTGCTTGTTACGATGCGAGGGTCGCAGGGTCGCGGGAGGGAGCAACGTCGATGGATCACGTGGATGCCCGGGAACGGAGTCGTTACGAACCGGCCGTCGAACGCCACGGCTCCCTCGCGAGCCACCCCATCGCGCTCGTCGCGGGCACGTCGCTCGACGTCGCCGCGCTCGCCCGCAATCTCCGCGCCCGCGACGTCGCAGCCAGTCTCGAGCTGCTGAGCGACTACCTCGACCGGCTGCTGCCCCGCTGGAGCCAGAAGGTGCCGCGCGAGGACCTCGCCCCGTTCGAGGAGGCCCTCATGGACCTCGCGGCCGGCGAGGGCCCCCGGTACGACCGCGAGATGTCCACCGTCGTCCTCGGCGCGCGCGGTCCCCGGCGCGCCGCGATGAACCGGTACGAGTGCCAGGTGCACTGCGAGCGGATCCTCCTCTTCCTGCACGACCTGCTGGAGCCGACCATCTCCGAGCGCGACCGCACGATGGCGACGCTGCTCAACGAGATCGAGAGGGACCCGACGGCGTTCCTCACCGTGGGCAAGGCCGCCGCCTACCTTGGGCTCTCGGAGTCCTACTTCGCCCGCCAGTTCAAGCAGCACACCCAGCAGAACTACATCCACTACGTGACGGAGAAGCGGCTGGACCGGGCGAAGCTTCTCCTCGCGCACACGGACCGACCTGTGCTGTGGATCGGGACCGAACTGGACTTCCAGCCGGTCAACTACTTCTGCCGCACCTTCAAGAAGCACACCGGGCTCACCCCGAGCCAATACCGGCAGGCGTGGGTTCGGCACGCATCCTGACGCGCTCGGGCTCCCGCCAGTAGGCTCCGGCCATGGCAACGACGCGCTCCCTTCCCTCCCCCGTCTGGCCCGAGGCCCGGCCCCTGAGGCTCGGGGACGGCCCCGTCGGGGTGGTCGTCAGCCACGGGTTCACGGGGTCGGTGCAGTCGATCGCGCCGTGGGCGCGCGGCCTAGCCGAACCCGGGCTCGACTGGCCCGGAGCGCGCGTCGTCGCCCCGCGGCTTCCCGGGCACGGCACGCATTGGCGCGACCTGGCCCGCACCCGCTGGTGGGACTGGTACGGCGCCGTCGAGGACGCCTATCACGAGCTGGCCGCGCAGTGCGACCGAGTGTTCGTCGCGGGCCTCTCGATGGGAGGGGCGCTGGCCCTGAGGCTGTCCGAGCGCGAGCGCGTGGCCGGAACGCTGCTTGTCAACCCCGCGATTGCGACGAGGGACAAGCGGGTTCCTCCCGCGGTACTGCTGCATCGGCTGCTGCCGTCGCAGGAGGGTGTGGCCAACGACATCGCGCTCCCCGGGGCGACCGAGCTCGGTTACCCGCGCTTCTCCGTGACGAGCCTCGCGACGATGACCAAGCTCTGGCGCGACGTGCGGCACAACCTCGACCGGCTCTCGGCGCCGGTGCTGCTGATGCGCTCCCGCGAGGACCACGTCGTCGACGACCTGACGGCGCAGATCCTGCGCAAGAGGGTGAGCGATCTGAGATTCGTGGAGCTACCGAACAGCTACCACGTGGCGACCCTCGACCGCGACGCCCCGCTGATCATCGAGGAGTCGCGGAGGTTCATCTCCTAGCCAACAACCCGGCGCGCGCCGGTGAACGGCATCGAGTTCAGGCTCGTGATGTTGACGCCGCGGCGGGGGTTGGCGGCGTGGACGATCTTGCCGTTGCCGATGTACAGACCCACGTGGCTGACCGGGCTGTAGTAGAACACGAGGTCGCCGGGGCGGAGCTCGGACTTGGAGATCTTCTTCCCGACCGACGACCACTGGCCGCGCGACGAGCGGGTGATGTTGACGCCGACCTGTCGGTAGGCCCAGCTGGTGAGGCCGGAGCAGTCGAAGGTGTTCTCGCCGGAGGTGCCCCACACGTAGCGGCTGCCGACCTTGCCCAGCGCGGCCGAGACGGCCCTCTGGGCGCGATCCGAGGAGCCGCTGCTCGCAGGCTCCGCGTCGTCCTGCTTGTCGGCGTCGTCGGACTTGTCCGTGGAGTCGTTGTCGCCGTCGCGGCTCGGGCGATCGCCGTTGGAGCGGGCCTCCGCGTCTGCCTGAGCGGCCTCGGCCGCAGCGATCCGGCGCGCCTCAAGCTCCGCCAGCCGCTGCCGCTCCTCCTCGGAGAGGCGGTCGTAGACAGCCTGGGCGCTGGCCTCCTTGGCGTC
Organism: uncultured Tessaracoccus sp.; assembly: GCA_964455495.1. Lineage (GTDB taxonomy): Bacteria > Actinomycetota > Actinomycetes > Propionibacteriales > Propionibacteriaceae > Arachnia. The sequence goes on along the minus strand of CAYVWO010000051.1, from coordinate 9,293 downwards.
GTAGTCCTTGGCCAGCTTCTCCTTCGCCTCAGCCTGCTTCTGCAGCTCCACCTCGGCCGCCTTGGCGTCCGTGCGCAGCGTCGTCAGCTTCGCCTGGTCCAACTGGTAGCGCTGCACGCCGGCGTTGGAGCGGTCGACCTCGGCCTGCATGGTGCCGAGCCCCGAGAGGAACGCGTCTGCGTCAGTGGTGGTCAGCAGCTGGGCGGTGAGGGAGACGTGATCCGTGTGCATCTGCAGGACGGCGGCGTCGCCGAGCTGCGTGGCGAGAGCGGCGACCTTGGCCTCCTGCGCCTTGAGGTCCTTGCTCAGGGTCTTCAGCTTGGCCTTCGCCTTGTCCGCGGCGTCGTGGGCCTCGATGATCTGCTGATCGATCGCGCTGGCCTCCTGGTGGATGCGGTCCAGCTCCGCCTTCGCCTCGGCGACGGCATCCGGGTCGGCTTGGGCCACGAGGTTGCCGGACACCAGGCAGGCGACGGCGATGGCGGCTGCTACCGAGGCGCGGATGCGATTCACGAAGAACTCCATCGAAGGGGACAAGTCTGAGAGAATCTTAAGGGCCATTCAGGGTTTTCCCAAACCCTGAAGCGGGATTTCGTCGCCGAAAAATGTCAGAGGTGTCTTCTAGCCTCGTCGCATGAGTTCAACCGTCGCTCAGCCCTCCTTCGACGACCTCGGCGCGCCCCTGGCCGACGCGACGTTCGTCGTCGTCGATCTGGAGACCACCGGCGGCGCGGCGGACGCCGAGATCACGGAGATCGGGGCGGTGAAGGTGCGCGGCGGGGAGGTACTTGGCGAGTTCCAGACGCTGGTGCGGCCCTCCGGCCCGGTGCCGCCGATGATCCAGGTGCTGACGGGCATCACGTCTGCGATGGTGGCCACCGCTCCCCCGCCGTCGGCCGCGCTGCCCGCGTTCGCCGAGTTCTCGTCGGGGGCGGTGCTCGTCGCGCACAACGCGCGCTTCGACACAGGGTTCCTGCGCCGCGGCTACGAGCAGCTCGGCATGCCGTGGCCCCGGCCCACCGTCGTCGACACCGTCGCGGTCGCGCGCGCGGCGCTGCTGCGCGACGAGGTGCCCAACTGCAAGCTCGGCACGCTCGCCCGCTACTTCCGTTCGACGACCGATCCCAATCACCGCGCGCTGAGCGACGCACGCGCCACCGTGGACGTCCTGCACGGGTTGCTCGAGCGCGTTGGCAGCCTCGGCGTGCACACGCTGGAGGACCTCGCCGAGTTCTCGCTACAGGTCTCTCCGGACCGCAGGGCGAAGCGGGTGTGGGCCACCTCGGCTCCGGAGGCGGCGGGCGTCTACTCCTTCTATACCGACGGCGTCGATGCGGACGGCGCCTCGCGGCGCGAGGTGCTGTATGTGGGCAAGTCCAACAACCTGCGCCGTCGGCTCCGCTCCTACTTCTCCGCCGCGGAGAAGCGCGGCCGGATCCACGAGATGGTGCGGGTGGCCACCGGCGTCGACCACGTCGTGTGCGCCACGGACTTGGAGGCGGAGGTCCGGGAGCTGCGGATGATCGAGTCGCTTTCGCCGCGCTACAACCGACGCTCCAAGAACCAGCGCGGCCTCGTGTGGCTGCGGCTGACCAAGGAGGCGTTCCCGCGGCTGTCCATCGTCCGGCGGCCCGGGGAGGGGGCGGCGTTCGGGCCGTTCCGCACGCGGGAGGCTGCGGACCAGGCCGCGCTCGCGCTCTACGACGCCTTCCGCGTCCGGCGCTGCACCGCCCGGTTGAGCGCCAGGAA
>CAYVWO010000051.1:0-7534 GCA_964455495.1 uncultured Tessaracoccus sp. | reverse complement strand
GCGACGTCGTCGTGTGCGCTGGGAGAGATGGGGCGCTGCCTCGCTCCCTGCGAGCTGGGGCGGGGAGCGGAGAGCTACCAGGACTCGGTGGACGCGCTGCGGGCGAGCTGGCTTTGTGACGTGCGGCCGGTCCTGGGCAGCGCCCGCGACCGGCTCAGGAGCCTGATGGCGCAGCAGCGCTACGAGGAGGCGGGTGAGGTGGCGGGGCGCCTCACGGACTACCACCGCGCGTCGCTGCGGTTCCACCGGCTCCGCTCGCTGGCGACGACCCGCCAGATCGTGGCGGCGCTGCCGTCGTCGCGCGGGTGGGACATTCACGTGATCCGCTACGGCCGGCTCGCGGCGGCCGCCTCCGCGCCGTCGGCGAGGGCCAGGGCTGCGGCCGAGCAGGCGGAGGCAGCGGCCGAGACCGTGCTGCCCCCGCCGGACGGGCTGCCGGCGGGCAGCGTAGAGGAGGCCGAGCGGATCGCGGCCTGGCTCGAGCTGCCCGGGGTGCGGCTCATCGAGACCGACGGCGAGTGGGCCTGGCCCCTGCACGCCGGAGTTCCCGAGTCCGCGCTCCCGGAGGAGCTGCTAGGGAAGCACTGACCAGTACTTCCGGTCGCTAGGCCTCAGCCGATGGTGACGGACTCGATCACGACGGGCTCGACCGGGCGGTCGCCGTACCCGGTGCGGGTGGTGGCGATGGCGTCGACGACGGCCTGGCTGGCCGGGTCGGTGACCTCGCCGAAGATGGTGTGGCGGCGGTTCAGGTGCGGCGTGGGCACGACCGTGATGAAGAACTGCGAGCCGTTGGTGCCGGCGCCGCGGTTGGCCATCGCGAGGAGGTAGGGCCGGTTGAAGCTGAGGTCGGGGTGGAACTCGTCGGCGAACTCGTAGCCGGGGCCGCCGGTGCCGTTTCCGGTGGGGCAGCCGCCCTGAATCATGAAGCCGTCGATCACGCGGTGGAAGGTGAGGCCGTCGTAGTAGTTGCCGGTGGTCGGCTGGCCCGTCTCGGGGTCGGTGTACTCCTTGGTGCCGCCGGCGAGGCCGACGAAGTTCGCGACGGTCTTGGGCGCCTGGTCCTCGAACAGGTCGATGACGACGTCGCCGCGGTTGGTGTGCAGGGTGATGGTGCTCACTTAGGAAGTCCTTTCGGGATCTGACTCGCAGTCAAGTGTGGCCCCATGCCGTGGCGAGGGCCAATCTGGGGTTCCCTCTTGTGGATTGCCAACACCCCGGTAGCGTTGTGGGTGCTCGATCACGAGCCACAACCATTGGAGGAACTTGTGAACAAGTCACAAGAGCTGAAGAAGGCCGCCGTGGAGACCGCCTCCGCCGCCGCCGAGTACTCATCCGCCGCGCTCAAGGACGGTCTGGAACTCGCTCAGCAGCTGCTGACCGAGGCCCAGAGGCAGGCCGGTCCGGCGCTGCACGACGCGAAGGTCCGCACCGCCGACTTCGCGTCGAAGCGCCTCGACGACCTCGAGCCGCATATCAAGGAGGCGCTGGAGAAGGTCGCGCCCGCCGTCGAGGCCGCCCGCGAGAAGGTCGCCGAGGATCTGCTGCCGAAGCTGCAGGACGTGCTGCACCAGGCCGCGGAGCATCCGCTCGTCGTCGAGGCCACGCAGCGCGGCACGGCCGCCGTGCAGGCGCTCGCCGGCGACCTGGAGCCGTTGCAGCCCGAGAAGAAGAAGAGCAAGTGGAAGTCGGTCGTGAAGTTCCTGGCCATCGGCGCGGCGGTCGCCGGTGCCGTGGCAGCCGTGCGCCACTTCCTCTCACCGAAGGACGACGGCTGGACGGCGCACGAGCCGTCGAAGGCCTATGTGAACAACAACGACACCTTCTCCAACGCCGCGAAGTTCGCCGCCGACATGGAGGCCGAGGCCAAGGAGGACCACGTCGAGGTCGTCTCCGAGGAGGAGATCCAGGAGCAGGACGACATGACCTCGGAGGGCGGCCCCGCCCCCGACGTCGAGTTCGTCACGGGTGAGGACGCGGCCCGCCACGCCGGCTACGGCGAGGGCGCCTTCGTGGGCACCACGCCCCCGGAGGGCTACACCATCAAGGGCAACGAGCGCTCGAAGAAGTACCACGTCCCTGGCACCGGCGGGTACGAGCGCACCATCGCCGAGGTCTGGTTCAACTCGGAGGAGGCCGCCGCGGAGGCCGGCTTCGTCAAGGCCCAGCGCTGACCCTTTCGAACAACCGACGGCGGCGGTCCCACCCGGGCCGCCGCCGTCGCCTGTTCGAGCCACCGCCGGTCCGGTCGGCGTCACCGGGTTAGGCGTAGGCGTGGTGCGCGTCGGTGAGCAGCCGGAGCGACGCCGATCTTCACGGTCACTTCCGCGTCGATCAGATCCTGCAGACCGGACACCACGCTATGGGACTCACCCCAGCGATTGTGTTGGTGTGGCCTGACACCGCTCATTGCGGAGGCTGCATCAGTCTTTTGGTTGATCTTCGCTTCAATCTCTTCCGCGATGTCGGATGCAGTTCTGCCTGGTGGAGTTGATGGCATGGCCGACTCCCTGACTCGTTCTCGTTTCTCCGATTGGTTGACTTCGCGTAGTGGTGCCTGGATCGCACTCGGTGCGGCAGTGCTTGCGATAGTGGTGCTGTTCGGTGTCTTCGGAGGTGCGAAGGCTCCTGTCCGCACCGGCCAGGCGCCGGTGGGATCGGAGTCGACTCAGGTAAGCGACCTGTTGGAGCAGTTCCCGAACGCGGATCGACAATCTGTGCTGGTCGTGGCCTCCCGTAAGGACGGTGCGGAACTCTCGGACGTGGATATCAAAGCCCTCAGCGGACTGCTTCCGGTGCTGGATGCGCAGGGGGCCGGCGAGTCCTCGGGGCCAATGGTCAGTGGCGACGGGAAGGCCTCGGTGCTCGTTACCCCGATCACCATCGGCTCGGACAACACTGAGACCGCAGAGGTCATCAAGGAGCTGCGCAGTGAGGTCAGCGTGAACACACCCACCGGGCTGGTGTTGCAGGTGACGGGTGGTCCAGCGTTCGGCGCGGATGTCGCAGCGGCGTTCGAGGGTGCGGACTTCACCTTGCTGTTGGTGACGATCCTGATCGTGGCGGTCCTGCTGATCGTCACCTATCGTTCGCCGGTGCTATGGCTGATCCCGCTGAGCGTGGTCGCCCTGGCCGACGGGCTGGCGGGCAGAGTCACCGCCGCGGCCGGTTCGTTCTGGAGTCTAGAGTTCGATGCGGGCATCGTAAGCGTGCTCGTGTTCGGTGCAGGCACGAACTACGCCCTGCTGCTGATCTCCCGGTATCGGGAAGAGTTGCGGCGCACCGAGGATGATCGGGTGGCATTGAGCATGGCCTGGCGCAAGACGGTGCCCGCGATCCTCGCCTCGAACGTCACGGTGGTGCTCGCGCTGCTCACGCTGCTGTTCGCGACCATCCCGATGACGCGCGGCCTCGGCGTTCCGGCCGCGCTCGGGTTGCTGATCGCGCTGGCCGCGGTGCTGTTCGTGCTGCCGCCGTTCCTCGCGGTGTGTGGGCGCCGAGTGTTCTGGCCGTTCATCCCGCGCCCGGGACAAGAAGCCAATCAGGGGCGGGCCTGGCGCGCGGTCGCCACCCACGTGTCGGAGCGTCCCGTGGCAAGTCTGCTGGCAGGGCTTGCGCTGCTCGCGGTCATGGCGACCGGACTGTTTGGCACTTCGGTCGGCTTGGACCAGCTGGAGAAGTTCCGGGTGCAGTCGGAGTCCGCGACGGGGTTGGAGACGTTGTCGGCGCATTTCCCGCCCGGAGAGGCGCAGCCGATCTGGATCGTCACCAACAGCGAGGCTGCGGGCGAGGTCGCAGCAGCCACAAGCGAAGTCGAGGGTGTCGTGCGCGCCCATCCCGCCGGCACCACAGATGACGGCTCGTTGACGAAGGTGATGGTGACCAGCGAGTACTCGCCCGGCACGGAACAGAGCTTGGCCCAGATCACCACTTTGCGCGAGGCCGTGCACCCGATCGAGGGAGCGGACGCATTGGTGGGCGGCGCGGTCGCCACCGAACTGGATGCGCGGGCTGGCAATGAGCATGACCTGCTGCTGATTGCGCCGCTGGTGCTCGCGGTGAGCTTCCTCGTGCTGCTGTTCCTGCTGCGCTCGCTGGTCGCGCCGGTGCTGCTGCTCCTGGTGAACCTCGCCAGCGCGGTCTCTGCGATCGGGGCGGGGGCATGGCTGAGCCGGGTGCTGTTCGGCCAACAAGCCCTTGACCTCCAGGTGCCCATCCTCGCATTCCTGTTCCTCGTCGCCCTCGGCATCGACTACACGATCTTCCTGGCCCATCGGGCACGAACCGAGGCCACGCAGCTGGGGACGCGTGCGGGCATGGTCGAAGCCGTCGCGCACACCGGCAGCGTCATCACGAGCGCCGGCATCGTGCTCGCCGCCGTATTCGCCGCGCTCGGCGTGCTGCCGCTGGTCACCCTCGGACAGCTCGGCCTCATCGTCGGCATTGGCGTGCTGGTGGACACCCTCGTGGTGCGCACCGTGATCGTGCCCGCGATCTTCAGCCTTACCGGGGATCGCATCTGGTGGCCAGGAAAGCTGCATGCCCGCAAGGGAGAATCGACTCATGAGTCTCGTACACCTTCCATTGACGTCCACTGACCCGCCCAGCCCGGCTGTCGCGGGGACGACGGTGCGGGCGATGACGATCGGTCAGCACCTCATGGCGGTCGTGCTGACCGCCATCGGGGTCATCCGCGCTATCGGCGACGGGGTGGGGATGCCTGCGGCGATCATCTCGGGCATCGCGATCCTCGCCTGGCACACTGCGGGCACGATCCTGCCGTCGAAGACCCGGTCACGCAGCCTGGCGGTGTGGTGGCTGCTCGGGTTTGCCGCGATCTGGATCGCCGCGGTCGCGGTCTCCGCCGAGTTCGTCTGGCTCGCGTTCCTGCTCTGGCTCCTCGCCGGGCACCTGCTGCCGCTCCGCTGGGGGCTGCTGTTCTCGGGCTTCGTGCTCGCGGTCGTGATCGTCGCCCCGATCCTGCACCACGGCACTACAAGCTATGCCAACATCTTCGGGCCGCTCATCGGCGGCATCTTCGCCTTCGGCATCTCACGCGGCTACCTGCAACTGCTCCGTGACGCCGCCGAGAGGGAACGTCTCGTTGCCTCGCTTACCCGAGCCCAGGCCGAGACCGCCGAGTTGCAGGACGAACTCGCGCTCGCCCAACGCCACTCGGGTGCCATCGCCGAACGCGCCCGCATCTCCCGCGACATCCACGACACCATCGCTCAGGCGCTCTCCTCGATCCGACTCCTCGCCCACGCCGGAGCCGGCCGCACCGAGGACCCAGACGCAGCGCGCACCCTCGCACAGGTTGAGACTCTTGCCGGTGACAGCCTCGCCGATGTGCGCCGCATCGTCGCCGCGCTCGCCCCCGCGGAACTCGACGACGACGCCCTCGCCGCCGCGCTGCAACGCATGCTCGACCGTATCCGCGACGAGACCGGGCTCCAAGGTGAGCTGCATGTGGACGACTCGCTGCCGATCCTGCCGACCGAGGTTGAGGTCGCGCTCCTGCGCACCGCCCAGTCGGCCCTCGCGAACGTGCGCCTCCACGCCAGAGCATCCCGTGTCGTCATGAGCCTTATCGACGCCGACGACACCGTGCGGCTCGACATCATCGACGACGGCACAGGCTTCGACCAGCCCGCCTGGGAACAGGACGCCGACGCCGGATCGAGCTACGGCCTGCGTTTCATGCGAGCCCGCCTCCGCGAACTCGGCGGCGGCCTTGACATCGAGAGCACCCCCGGTGAGGGCACCGCCCTCTCTATCCATCTCCCGATCCGTCCAGGCCGAGTCTCGGTCACCGTTGCCGACACCACCACAGAGGAGATGCCATGACCACCACCGTGCTCCTGGTCGATGACCACCCGGTCGTGCGCAGCGGGCTCCGTGCCGTACTCGATGCGGCGGAGACTCTGCAGGTCGTCGGGGAGGCCGCTACCGGCGAGGAGGCGCTCGCCCTAGCCGCACATCTGCGCCCCGATGTGGTGCTCTGCGACTTGCGCCTCGGCAACGGCATCGACGGCATCCAGACCACGGCCGCGCTCCGCGCCCTCGACCCCGCCCCTGCGGTGCTCATCCTGACCACCTTCGATCGCGACGCCGAAATCCTCGGGGCAATCGAAGCAGGCGCAGCGGGCTACCTCCTCAAAGAAGTCGACCCCGACGTCATCATCGACGGCATCCAGCGTGCCGCAGCCGGCGACACGGTACTCGCCCCCGATCTCGCCTCCCGGGTGCTCAAGGGCATGCGCAGCCCACTCCCACGTCTCACCGACCGCGAGATCGACGTGCTCCGTCTCCTCGCAACCGGATCGGCGAACAAGGAGATCGCCCGTGCCCTCTTCGTCACCGAGGCCACCGTCAAGAGCCACCTCGTCCACATCTTTACCAAGCTCGGTGTTGACAGCCGCTCCCGCGCGATCCATGTCGCGCAGGAGACCGGCCTGATCTGACCGCGACCAGACATCCGCCCATCGAAAGGAATCCCTGACCCGTGAAGAGACTGCTCAATGCCTCGTTCATCTACATGCTCGCCGGTGTCGCCTCCGGCCTGTTCTACCGTGAGTTCACCAAGCTCAACGACTTCCCCGAGGGCCAGTTCACGCAACTCGGCCTCGCCCACACGCACCTGCTCACGCTCGGGTTCATCGTCCTGCTGATCGTGCTCGCCATTGAGAAGGTCTTTACGATCTCGCGTAGCCCCAAGCTGTTCGCCTGGTTCTTCTGGCTCTACAACGCCGGCGTGATCCTCACCTCCGCCATGCTCGTCTGGCACGGCAGCCTCACCGTACTCGGCCAGGAGTCGAACGCGATGATCGCAGGCATCGCGGGTCTCGGCCACATCGCGATCACGGCGGGCATGATCGTCTTCTTCGTCGCGCTCCGCCGCGCGGTGACCGGGCGCACGCCCGCACCCGTGGAACGCGCAGCGGCCTGACCATGACCGGCGCACCGACCATTCATGAAAGCGCACCGACCCGGCGAGACTGGCTCGGGCTCACCGTTCTCTCCATCGGGCTCGGCCTCATCGTGCTCGACGGCACGATCGTCGGCGTCGCGCTGCCCGCCATCATCGGCGACCTGCACCTCGACCTCACCGACGCGCAATGGGTGAACAGCCTCTACGCCGTCCTGCTCGCCGCCCTCCTGCTCTCCACCGGAAATTTCGCGGACCGATGGGGGCGAAAACGGCTCTTCCTCGCCGGACTCATCGTGTTCGTCGCGGGCAGTCTGCTCGCCGCCGCCGCCTCGACCGCAGCGGTGCTGATCGGGGCGCGTGCGGTGCAGGCGATCGGGGCAGCGTTCATCATGCCCTCCACCCTCTCCACCGTCAACGCCGTGTTCCGGGGCAAGTACCGCGCGGCAGCGTTCGGGTTGTGGGGTGCGGTGATCTCCGGCGCTGCCGCCGTCGGCCCGCTCGCCGGCGGTGCACTCACCCAGTGGGCCTCATGGCACTGGATCTTCCTGGTGAACCTGCCACTTGGCGCGCTCGTGTTCATCGCGGCGATCTTCACCGTGCCCG
>CAYVWO010000050.1:373-12048 GCA_964455495.1 uncultured Tessaracoccus sp. | reverse complement strand
GCGCCGTCCCAGAGGATGGTCCCCGAGACGAGCGGCTCCAGGCCGGCGATCGCGCGCAGCAGCGTGGACTTCCCCGAGCCGGAGGGGCCGAGCAGCGCGACCACCTCGCCCGGCGCGACGGCAAGGCTCACGCCGTCGAGCGCCGTCGTCTCGCCGTAGCGCACCGTCACGTCGCGCAGTCCAAGTCCGCTCACCACGCCGTCACCTCCTCGGGCCGAGCCCGCTCCGCGAGGGCCATCGCGGCCCCCGCCAATCCTGCCAGGACCACGGTGGCGGCCAGGGCGAGCCCGTACGACTCCGCGCCGGGGCGCCCGAAGAGGCGCACGACGAGGACGGGCAGCGTGGGGTTGTCCGGCCGGGCCAGGAACGACGTCGCGCCGAACTCGCCGAGCGAGGTCGCGAAAGCGAAGCCGACGGCGAGGCCAAGCCCGCGGGTCAGGTGCGGCAGCTCGATCCTCGCGAGGACGCCCCACGGCGGCGAGCCGAGCGTGGCCGCCGCCTCCAGCTGGCGCGGGTCGACGGCGCGGAGCGTCGGCAGCAGGCTGCGCACCACGAGCGGAAGCGCCACCACGGCCTGCGCGATCGGGATCAGGATCAGGCTCGATCGCAGGTCCAGCGGCGGCCGGTTCAGCGTGATCAGGTAGCCGAAGCCGACGGTGACCGCCGAGACGCCGAGCGGCAGCAGGTAGGCGGCCTCGACGGCGGCGAGCGCCCTCCGCGCGGCCGGGCGGCGCGGGCGCCGGGACGCCACGAGCGCGACGAGGATGCCGAGCGGGACGGCGATGGCCGTGGCCACCAGCGCGGTCGTGAGCGACGTGCCGAACGCGCGCCACGGGCTGGCGCCCTGCACCGTCGCCGTCGCGAGCTCGGTGTAGTTGGCCACGGTGAGGGCGCCGCCGCGGTGCAGCGATCGCCACACGAGGTTCGCAACCGGCAGCCCGAGCAGCAGCAGCGCCGTCGCGAGCGTCGCGGCCAGCGCGGGAAGGTCGCGGCGGGCGTCGTAGCGGCGGGTGGCGCCGACGTCGGGCTGCAGCTTGAGCGCCCGCGTCAGCCCGGCCTGGGCGCGGCCGGTGGCCCAGAGCGCAAGGGCGACGATGACCAGCTGCGTCACGGACAGCGCCGCCGCGCCGCGGAGGTCGAGGAGCTGGGTGGTGAGGAACCAGATCTCCGTCTCGACGGTGTGGAACCGGCCGTGGCCGAGCACCATCACGATGCCGTAGGACGACGAGCTGAACAGGAACACCAGCGCCGCCGCCGACAGTACGGCGGGGGCGAGGGTCGGCAGCGTGACGGTGACGAACACGCGCAGCGGACCCGCGCCGAGGGTGGCCCCGGCCTGCGCGAGGCGCGGGTCGAGGCGCGCCCACATCGCGCCGACCGTGCGGACCACCACCGAGTAGTTGAAGAACACCATGGCGGCGACGATCGCCACCGGGGTGCCGTCGAGCCCCAGCCAGCCGAGCCACCCGTCGTCGCGGAGCAGCGCGCCGAACGCGACGCCCACCGCCACCGTCGGCAAGACGAACGGGACGGTGACGGCGGCGCGCAGCGCGTCGCGGCCGCGGAACCGGCAGCGGTAGAGGGCGTGCGCGCCGGGCAAGCCGAGGATGAGGCAGAGCAGCGTCGTCGCCCCGGCCGACGCGAGCGTGAACCCGACGGCGCGCCAGGTGCGGGCCGACGAGAAGACGTCCGCGAACCCGCTGGGCGTCCACACGCCGTCGTCGCGGAAGCCCTGGACGACGAGGTTCGCCGCGGGCCACGCGAAGAAGACGGCCAGGAACGCGGCGGGCAGCAGCGCCGCCGCCACCCACGCCGCGCGCCAGGCCTTGGTCACGGCGTCACCCGATCTGCTCGGCCCAGGTCCGCAGCCAGTCCTCCAGGCCTGTGTCGATCTGGGAGCCGTCGATCTCGATCGGCTCGTCCGAGAGCGGCGCGAACTTCGCCCACTCGTCGGGCAGCGCGACGCCGTCGAGCGCCGGGTACATGTACATGTTCTCCGGGATCGTGGCCTGGACCTCGGGGGTCAGCAGGAAGTCGATGAACTTCGCGGCGCCGACCTCGTTCTGCGCGCCGGCAAGGACGCCCGCGTACTCGACCTGGCGGATGCAGGTCCCGAGCAGCGCCTCGGTGGTCGAGGCGTCGCCGTCGACGGTGTAGGCGGGGGAGGTGGCGTAGCTCAGCACCAACGGGCGGGGGCCCTTGCCGTCGGCGCCCGAGAAGTCGGTGTAGTAGGCATCGGACCAGCCGGCGGCCAGCTTCACGCCGTTGTCCTCCAGGGCCTTCCAGTAGTCGACCCAGCCGTCGCCCTTCGCGCCGATCGTGGCGAGCAGGAACGCCTGCCCCGGAGACGACGACGTGGGGGAGGGGACGACGAGGAGGTCCTTGTATGCGGGGGCCGTCAGATCGTCGAGGGTGGTGGGCACGGGGACATCGTTCGCGGCGAACCAGGCGGAGTCGGCGTTGACGCAGACGTCGCCGAAGTCGACGGGGGTCAGCCCCTCGGCGGCGAGGCCGTCGATGACCTTCGCGTCGGCCACGTGCGGGACGACGACGCCCTCGCGGAGAGCGCGCGAGGCCAGCGTCGAATCGATGCCGAACACGACGTCGCCCAGCGGCGAGTCCTTGGTGAGGATCAGCTGGTTGACAAGCGAGGTCCCCTCGCCCGGGGCGACGTAGGTGACCTCGTACCCGGTCTCGTCGGCGAACTTCTTCACCAGGTCCTCCGGCAGCGCGAACGAGTCGTGCGTGACGACGGTCAGCGTCTTCGACTCGGTTGGCGCCTGGGTGCCGGGCGTCGTCGCGGGGCCGCTGCCCGGGCCCGCCTCCGGGGCGCCGCCGCACGCGGCGAGCCCGAGGGCCGCCAGCGCGGCCACGGCGATACGGATCTTCATGTCGGTTGCACTCCTTTCGGAGGCTCGGCGGATGCCGAGGAGAACTCTCACTCCCTACGCCGGTGCTAACCGGATCAGGTTCGAGGGTCTGCGGACCGTCCGCACTCTCAGCGCCCTTCAGCGCTCCCCTGTGTTCGGAGCCAGCATAGCTGCTGCTACGAGTTGTCGGTGACCCGGAGGAGGGCGTCGCGGATCTGGCGGGCGCGGGTCGGGCCGATGCCGTCGATCTCCATCAGCATCGCGGTGGAGGCGCCGAAGAGTTCCTGCAGCGTGAAGTGGGTCAACAGCTTGTCCACCAGGTGCGCGGGCAGGCGGCCGACGGTGCTGAGGAGGCGGATGCCGCGCGACGAGAGCGACTGCTCCAGGTTCGCGCCGACGCCGAAGCCCAGGCGCTCCGCGACGAGCTGGCCGCTGAACAGCTCCTCGGAGGAGAAGTTGGCGAGTTTCGCGAGGTCGAACTGCGACGGGTCGTCGAGGTTGTGCGCGTAGTCGTCGACGAGCAGGGGCGCGATGCCGTCGTAGGCCCCGCTCAGCTCCGAGTGCTGGAGGGCGACCATGCGGCCCTCGACGCCGAGGAGGTCGACGTGGAACTGCATCTCGCCGGAGAGCCGCCGGGCGAGCTCGAGCCGGTGGGCGACATGGGCGAGGTCCCGGAGGCTGACCTGTTCGCCGATCTCGAGCGCGGAGAACTGGTCGAGCAGGTCGGTGAGGTGGGCGACGACGCGCGACAGCGTGGCGAGCGTCTGGTTGGCCCGGCTGATTACTTGGGGAACGGTTTCTACGAGGTAGCGGCGGCCGTCGAGGAAGAGCGATACGGTCGCCATCGACGCCGAGACGGTCACGACGGGCACGCCCGCGGCCTGGGCCGTGCGGTCTGCGGAGCGGTGGCGGGTCCCGGTCTCCGCCGTCGGGAGGTCGCCCGCAGGCACGAGGTGAACGCCGGCGGCGACGATGGTGCTCAAGTCGTTGGAGAGGATGATCGCGCCGTCGAGCTTCGCGAGCTCGCGAAGCGCCTGCTCGGTGCACTCGACGCCGATCTTGAACCCGCCGGAGCATACGTGCTGCACCGCGGCGTTGTTGCCGAGCACGATCAGCGCGCCGGTGCGGCCCTGCAGGATGCGGTCGACGCCGGCCCGCAGCGGCGTCCCCGGAGCAAGCAGCTTCAGGTAGCGGCGCACCGTTGGCTTCGACACCGGCCCCTCCTTCTCGGTCCCCGTCAGTCTAGGGTCAGCGCCCCCTTCGCCACTCCTTAGGAGTCGGGTTTTCGGTCAGTTCTGACCGAAGATCCAACTCTGTAGGTGCGTCTGCGGCGAGCGGTCGCCGTTCTCCGCGAGCGAACGGCGACCCGCGGCGTTTGACCTTCACGCGACGTGAGGCTTTAGCCTCGGTGGCATGACCGATGTCCAGACCCTGATCCTGTCCCTCGACGCCGCCGACGGCACCGACCGTCGGCAGGCTGCCCTTGCCCTCGGCGCCGCTCGCGACGCCGAGGTGGCCGGTGCGCTTCTCGACCGGCTGCGGGTCGAGCCCGACTCCCGGGTCCGCGAGGACTTGACGTGGGCCGTCGTCCAGCACGCGGGGGCTGCCCGCCCGCGCCTCGTGGAGATGCTGGCCGACGAGGACCCCGCGCAGCGCCGCGCCGCCGCGCACGTGCTCAGCAAGGTGGCATCGGCCGATGACTTCGACGTCGTCGCGCCGCTGGTTGCCGACGCCGACTCCGACGTCGCCATCAAGGCGTACCGCGCCGCGGCGAACACCGGGGGCGAGCGGGCCGTCGGCGTGCTTGCCGCCCGGCTCGGCGACGGGGACCTCCTGCAGCGCGACTCGCTCACCACCGCGCTGGCCACCGTCGGGGAGCCGGCGGTGCCCGCCCTCGTCGCGGCCCTTTCGAGCGACGACGCGGTGGTGCGCGAGCACGCCGCCGAGACCCTCGGCCACCTGGGCGGCCCCGAGGCCGACCTCGCCGCCGCCGCGCTGGAGGGGCTGACATCGGACGCGGTCCCTGCCGTGCGCCTGGCGGCCGTCGCCGCGCTCGGCCAGCTGGCGTTCGCCGCCGACGAGCCCCTGCGCCGCATCGCCACCGGCGACGACCCTCTGCTCGCCCAGCTGGCGTCGCGCTTCGTCGAGGACCGCGAGGTCGCCTGACGGCAAACCCGGCTGCTCCTCACCGCTGCGGGGGCTAACGGCCTGAAGGGGCGATCCGGTCGTCGAGGAGGCGCCGGGCGAGCAGGCGCTCGCGCCGATCCTCGGCGTCCGCCGCCGTCTCGATGGCGGCGGACGCCCCGTCGCCGGGGACGTTGCCCAAGGCGGCCAGGGCCGCGAACCGCACCCGATGCTCGGGGTCCGAGAGGGCGACGGTGAGCGCCGAGAGTTGCACGGTCTCTGCCTCGGACGACGGCGTGGCGAACCCGAGGGCGTCGGCCGCCGCCTCGCGGGCGGGCGCCGACCCCGTTCGGAGGGCCGAGGCGAGCGCGGGCACCGCGCCCGGCGCGCGGGCCAGCGCGGCCGCCGCCTCGTCGCGGACCCGTTGTCGGGAATCTTCGAGCGCGGCGGCCAGAGCTTCGATGCCGAGTGGCGAGCCGACCTGGCCGAGGCTGAAGGCCGCCTTGGCGGCGACGCGCTCGTCGGCGTCCGACAGCAGCTCCGCGAGCACGGGGATCGCCTCGGCGTCACGGACCTTGCCGAGGACGTGGGCAAGGGCATGGCGCGCGAGCGCGTCCCCGGCCAGCAGCCGTGGGGTGAGCTCGGCGAGGGTGTCGCTGCGGTGCGCGACCGCCCAGGCGGCGCCCTCGCGCACGCCCGGGTCCGGGTCGAGCAGCAGCGCCACCATGTCGTCGGGCGTGAGCTGGCCCGGGCTGCCGATTGCGGCGGCGAACCGCACGTCGGCGTCGACGTGCCGCAGCCGCTCCGCCAGCGCGATGGACTCCAGGACGTCGTCCCAGCCGGCCTGGGCCGCGGCTCCGCCCTCCGCCGGGTCGTCCTCGCCGTCGCGCGCGGGGTGACCTCCGACGGCGCCGGGTGAGGCCTCGGCCGCGCGCTGCAGACGGCGCAGGCGGGCGAGCAACTCCTGCTCCTCGGTGATCCGGCGCTCGACCACCTCCGCGTGGCGCGCGAGCAACTCCCCGGGGGCGGCGCCCTCGCCGTTCAGGGCCTCCGTGATCTCCGTGAGCGACAGGCCCAGCGACTTCAGGTGCTGGACGGCGAGCAGGCGCTCGACGTCGGCGCGGGAGTAGAGGCGGTAGTCGCCGCCGGAGCGCCCGCTGGGGACCAGCAGGCCGATCTCGTCGTAGTGCCGCAGCGCGCGCTGGGTGAGGCCCGTCCTCCGGGCCAGCTCGCCGATCCGCAGCCACTCCACTAGAGCGCCCTGAGACCGCGAGGAGCGGGAGGCGGTGGGCCTTGGGGCTCCACCAGGTTCAGCACCGCGAGGGCGTCGTGCAGCGTGGCCACCTCCACGACCTTGAGGTCGCCAAGCCGCGGCACCTTCACCGTGACGTCGCGCGAGCCCTCTGGGACGATCGCCAGCTGGAACCCGAGCCGGGCGGCCTCCGCGAGCCGACGCTCGACGCCGGGAACGCGCCGCAGTTCTCCCGCCAAGCCCACCTCACCGAGCGCGACGACGCGGCGCGGGTCCGCCCAGTCGCGCGCGGCGGAGACCACGGCGATGGCCGTGGCCAGGTCGACCGACGGGTCCGTCACCCGGGCGCCTCCCACCGTCGACACGTAGACGTCCTTGTCGGAGAGCTTCTCGCCCGACTTCCGCTCCAGCACGGCCAACACCATCGCGATCCGCGACCCGTCGAGCCCGTGGGTGGTTCGCCGCGGCGCCGGCGCGGGGCCGGGACCCACCAGCGCCTGCACCTCGGCCAGCAGCGGACGACGTCCCTCCAGCGTCACCGTGACGCACGTCCCGGGCGTCGGGAAGCGATGCACGGAGGTGAACAGCCCGGAGGGGTCCGGCACCTCGACGATGCCGCGCTCGTTCATCTCGAAGCAGCCCACCTCGTCCGCCGGGCCGAACCGGTTCTTCGTGGCCCGCACCATCCGGAAGCCGGAGTGCCGGTCACCCTCGAACGAGAGCACTACGTCGACCATGTGCTCCATGGTCCGCGGGCCCGCGATGGAGCCGTCCTTCGTGACGTGGCCGACGATCACCGCGGCCATTCCCTCACGCTTCGCCACCCGCGCGATCGCCCCGGTGACCTCGCGGACCTGGTTGGGGCCGCCGGGCGCCCCCTCGGAGTCCGACGCGATGGTCTGCACCGAGTCCAGCACCAGCAGCGTCGGCTTGACCTCCTCGATGTGGCCGAGCACCGTGCCGAGGTCGTTCTCGGAGGCCAGGTACAGCGTCTCGGCCAGCGCCCCGGTGCGCTCGGCGCGCAGCCGGACCTGCGACGCCGACTCCTCGCCCGAGACGTACAGCGTCCGCTCGCCCGAGCGCGCCCACTTGGCGGCCACGTCCAGCAGCAGCGTCGACTTGCCGACCCCCGGCTCTCCGGCCAGCAGCACGACGGCGCCCGGCACCACGCCGTCGCCCAGCACCCGGTCGAGCTCCGCGATGGAGGTCTTCCGCCGTCGGGCCTTGTCGGTGGGCACCTCCCCGATGGGAACGGCCTTGTCGAGCGGGACCGACGACGACACCGCCCGCGCCGGGGCCCCGCCCCGCTCCGCGACCGTTCCCCAGGCCTGGCACTCGCCGCAGCGCCCGACCCAGCGCGTGCTCGTCCACCCGCACTCCGTGCAGGCATAGATGTCTTGCTTCTTCGCCACACCCTGACCCTATGGGGTGGGTCTGACAAAAGAGCGTTTTCGTCAGGTCCAGGTGCCGACTGTGCCGTCGGCGAAGAACTGCGCGATCAGCTCGTAGAGGCGCTCGATGTCGCGCGGGACCAACGCCTCGAAGAAGGCGAACGCGTGGATCATGCCCTCGGCGGTGACCACCTCCGCGCGGGCGCCGGCGGCGCGCATCCGGGCCGCGTACTCCTCGGCCTCGGAGAGCAGCGGGTCGTACTCGGCGGGGATGACGAGGGTCTCCGGCATGTCCGCGGAGAACGGCCCCGTCACGGGGGATGCCGCGGAGCGGTCGTCGCCGTCGGAGAAGTACTGGTCGAAGTACCAGGCGACCCGCGCGGCCTCCAGGAAGAAGCCCTGGCCGAACGCGTCGAAGCTGGCCCCGCCCATGGCGTAGTCGAGGCTGGGGTAGATGAGCGCCTGGCGCGCGATGGGGGACTCCCACTCGCCGGCGGCCGCGCGCATCGCGATCGACGCCAGCTTCGCGGCGCCCCCGGAGTCGGCGACGGCGTTGACCCGGCCGGTCGTCGCGACGCCGGCGAGCACGTCGTCCAGGCGGCGCAGCACCTGGTAGGCGTCCGTGAGCCCGAGCGGGAACCGGGCCTCGGGCGAGCGCCGATAGTCCACCGACACCGTCACCATGCCCGTGGCCGCGGCGACGCGGCGGGCGGAGAAGTCGTAGACGTCGAGGTCGCCGGCCATGTGGCCGCCGCCGTGCACGAAGAACACGACGTCGCGGGGCTCGCCGGGAGCAGGGACGTAGACGCGCACCGGCACCCGCACCGTCTCGACTCCGTCGTCGTACTCGACGGCGGAGTCGAACACCTGCGCCACCTCGACGGCGGGCAGCGCGTACTGGTTCAGCCCGGCCAGCGCGGCCCGGGCCGACTCGGGGGTCGACTCGACGCCGGCCGCGCGGGCGGCGGCGATGAGCGGGTTCAGCTCGGCGAGATAGGCCTCGAACGCCGGATGCAGGCTCACGCGTCGACCTCCTCGGCGGCCTCGGCGGCTGCCGCCGCCTTGAGCGTCGGCCCGAGGTGGCGGGCGAGCAGGAACGTGCCGATCAGGAAGCCCGCCTCGATGACGACGATGTAGATCAGCGGGGCGTTCGACACGGGCACGCCGCCGGACAGGCCGCCGGTGGCGTCCGCGATCCACGCGAACACCTGGATGATGATGACGGAACCCGCATAGCTGACCGCCCAGAAGATGGAGAACGTGACCGAGATCTCGCGCGCGGTCACGCCTGGGCGCAGGAACGCGAGCTGGACGAAGAAGGGCATCGGGAAGAAGATCGCGAGGCCGAGGATGACGCCGACCAGCGTCGCGAACCGCGACTCGGAGAGCGCCAGCACCGCGGCGGCGCTGACCAGCTGCGCGGCGGCCGCGATCACGACGACCTTGGGCTTGAGCACGTTCGGCGTCCTCGCGGCGATCACCGTGCCGGTCAGCGCGCCGATCACGCCCGCGTAGACGACCCACCGGATGGTCGCGGGGTCCATGAAGGTGAACGCGACGATGTAGTAGGACAGCAGGCCCGTGTAGGAGAGCGCGAAGACCCAGTTGAACCAGTCCTTGAAGCCGTCGCGCATGGTGAACGACGAGTCGACCTTCGCGGCGGACGGGGCCTCCTTCGGCAGCGCGCGGGAGACGAACAGCCAGCCCGCGAGCACCAGCGCGGACAGCACCGCGGCGACGACGACCGCCGTCGTCGGGCTGGCCACCATCTGCACCGCGAAGGTCAGGGCGACGGCCAGGCCGGTGTTGAACGCGACGGAGTTGACGCCGTTGACGACCTGGAGCTCGCGCCCCTCGAACACCTTGGCCACGATCGCCGACATGAACACCACGGCGAGCGCGCCGCCCAGGCCGAGCACGAACCGGATGACGAACACGACGGGGAAGACGTCGGTCAGCGCCGCGAGCCCGCCGAAGATGATGAGGCAGGAGCTCAGCGTCAGCGCCGCGCGCGGGCCGAGCTTCAGCAGCACGTTCGCCGCCACCAGGGAGCCGACGACCTGGGCGATGGTGATCGCGTTGGTCATCAGCGCGGTGCGCGAGGCGCTGAAGCCGAGGCTGGCGACGTAGAAGTCGCCGGCGCGCCAGCCGAACGCGAACAGCATGTACGAGAGGAACAGCGTGGCGGCCAGTGCGTAGCGCATGCCGGCCGGGAGGGGCTGGACTCCGCTGGGGGACGCGGACATGGGAAGAGGTCTCCTTCGCGGCGCGGTGCGACGCCGGCCCGGGGTGGAGTCCGCCGGCACCCGCCGAGCGTATCTTGGCACCACCGCCGCGCGACCCGCCACTTTCGCGCAGGGCGCTCCCTTGAACTAGGGGTGTGCCCCATGTCCGGGACACACCGCTGGGGGCTACCGGACGGTGAGCACCGCCGCCGCCGCGCCGCGGAGCGCCTCCGGGATCGGCACCTCGGCGCCGTCTGCCGTGGCGTCGCCCGCGCCGATCCACCGGCAGGCGCGGCCGCGGAGCTCCTCGGGGAGCCGCACGGCGCCGACGGCGGGGTCGAGCGCGTGCGCGTGCACGGCGCCTCCGGTGGTCGTGTAGGCCACGGGCGAGGCCAGGGCCGGCGCGCCCGGATCGCCGGCCCGGACCCACGGCCGCGTGCCGTAGACGGCCTCGCCGTTGACGCGGAGCCAGGCCCCCAGCTCGCGCATCGCCGCCAGCTGGAGTCCGGGGATGCTTCCGTTCGCCCGCGGGCCCACGTTGATCAGGCCGACGACGGCGCCGCGGTGGAGCTCCATCCAGGCACCGATCTCGGCGAGGGCTGCGGCGTCGTGCGGCGCGATCGCGCCGCGGCCGTCGGGGCCGACGTTCAGCAGCATGTTGCCGCCCATCGAGACCGAGTCGACCAGCATCTGCACCAGCAGACCCGCGGGCTTGTGGTCCACGTTGTCGCGGTGATACCCCCAGGAGCCGTTCATCGTCTGGCACGCCTCCCAGGCCTGAGGGACGCCGTCGACGGTCAGGGGAGAGGTGGGCTGGTACTGCTCGGGGGTGACGAAGCCACCGGGGATGCCGAGCCGGTCGTTGACGAGCAGGCCCGGCTGCAGCTCGCGGCAGAGCGCGAGCAGGCCCGTCGAGTCCCAGTCGTCGGCCGACTTCCCCGCCCAGCCGTCCTTGGCCTCCGGGTAGGTGTAGTCGAAGAAGAGGTAGTCGATCCGCCCATAGGCGGTCAGCAGCTCGCGGACCTGGCCGTGCAGGAAGGAGCGGTAGCGGGCCATGTCGCGGCCCTGGTTCAGGGCGTGGGCCGCCTCGTCGTCGCGGCGCGGGTGCACCCAGTCGACGGTGAAGTCCGGGTGATGCCAGTCGATCAGCGAGTGGTACAGCCCGACGCGCAGCCCCTCGGCGCGGACGGCGTCGACGAACTCGCGCACCAGATCGCGCCCGCAGGCGCGCGGCGCCGAGAAGTCGGACTGCGCGGTGTCCCAGAGTGCGAAGCCCTCGTGGTGCTTCGTCGTCAGGACCACATAGCCGGCCCCGGCCAGCCGGGCGGCGCGGGCGATGGATCGGGCATCGAAGCGGTCGGGCTCGAAGTGGTCGAAGTAGACGCGGTACTCGGCGTCGGTCAGCCGCTCGTAGGTCTGCACCCACTCGTGCCGCGCGGCGCCGCTGTAGAGGCCGAAGTGGACGAACAGCCCGAGGCGCGCCTCGGCGAACCAGCCGGACACGTCAGATGGTGACGATGCCCTTGGCGGGGGAGTCGAACGTCACGCTGCTGATGCCCGGGGTGCCGCGGGGGGCCACCAGGTCGAGCTTGATGCCGTCGAGTTCGTCGCCGATGGGCAGGTCCAGCCACTCGGACAGGCGCTCGGCCGAGCCCGAGATCTGCAGCTCGGTCAGCGAGACCTCGGCGGGCAGCGCCGCGGGGCGCAGGGAGTCGTCGCTCTTCCACTCGAGGAAGTACGGCAGCTGCGGGTCTGCGAGGAGGCCGCGGATGCCGATCTGCACCCACTCGAGGCGGCGGCCGTCGGGGAACTG
>CAYVWO010000050.1:0-363 GCA_964455495.1 uncultured Tessaracoccus sp. | reverse complement strand
GGCGGAGCGCTCAAGGCGGGCCTCGTACGTCGCGATATTCGGGACGCTGACCACCCAGCCGAGCCAGCCGCCGCCCATGTTCGAGCGGGCGCGGACGGCCTGGCCGAACGCGGCCTTTTCGGCGGCGGGATGGTCGAGTACCTCGACGACCTCGATGTAGCGGGCATCCGTCAGCGGGATGATGTGGTTGCGCGTGCCGAACCGGGGGTGGAAGCCACCGTCCTTGTAGTCGGTGCCGAGCGCGTCGGCAAGCCGGGAGGCCTCAGCCTTGAGTCCGTCCGGCCCGGTCGCGAAGATCAGATGGTCGACGTGCATGGCCACATTCTCGCCCCACCGGCACCCGTTCGACTAATTGGGGCGTGC
>CAYVWO010000049.1:0-12052 GCA_964455495.1 uncultured Tessaracoccus sp. | reverse complement strand
GTCACGAACGTGAAGCCGGGGGACTTCGTCGTCCTCAACTGGAGAGCGGTGTGCGGCGACTGCCGGGCGTGCCGCCGAGGGGAGCCCCAGTACTGCTTCTCGACCTTCAACGCCGCGCAGAAGATGACGTTGGCCGACGGGACGGAGCTCAGCCCCGCGCTCGGCATCGGGGCCTTCGTGGAGAAGACGCTCGTCCACTCGGGGCAGTGCACGCTCGTCGACCCCGAGGCGCGGGCCGCCGCCGTCGGCCTGCTCGGCTGCGGCGTGATGGCGGGCCTCGGCGCGGCCATCAACACCGGCGGGGTGACGCGCGGGAAGTCGGTAGCGGTGATCGGCTGCGGCGGCGTCGGCTGCGCCGCCATCGCGGGCTCGGCGCTGGCCGGCGCGGGCACCATCATCGCCGTCGACCTCGACGACCGGAAGCTCGACCGCGCCCGAGGCCTCGGAGCAACGCACACCGTGAACTCGGGCGCCGTTGACCCGGTCGAGGCCATCCGCGAGCTCACCGGCGGGCACGGCGCCGACGTCGTGATCGACGCCGTCGGCATCCCGCAGACGTGGAAACAGGCCTTCTACGCGCGCGACCTGGCGGGCACCGTCGTCCTCGTCGGCGTCCCGCACCCCGACGCGAGGGTCCCGGACATCCCGCTGATCGACGTCTTCGGCCGCGGCGGCGCGCTGAAGTCGAGCTGGTACGGCGACTGCCTGCCATCGCGAGACTTCCCGATGCTCGTCGACCTGTACCGCCAGGGGCGCCTCGACCTCGACGCCTTCGTCACCGAGGAGGTGGGCCTCGGCGACGTCGAGGCGGCCTTCGAGAAGATGCACGGCGGCGACGTCCTTCGCTCGGTGGTGATCCTGTGACGCTCACGCACGCCGTCACCAGCGGCACCTTCTCCCTCGACGGCCAGACGTTCGACGTCGACAACAACGTGTGGATCGTCGGCGACGACCGCGAGGTCATCGTCATCGACGCCCCGCACGACGTGGACGCCATCCTCGACGCGGTGGACGGGCGGCGCGTGCGCGCCATCGTCTGCACGCACGCGCACGACGACCACGTCCGCCACGCCCCGGAGCTCGCCGACCGCACGGGCGCTCCCATCTGGCTGCACCCCGCCGACGAGCCGGTCTGGCGGCTGACGCACCCGGACCGGCGCTGGGACCAAGACCTCGTCGACGGCCAGGAGTTCGCCGTCGGCGCCGTCACGCTGCAGGTGCTCCACACCCCCGGCCACGCGCCGGGCGCGGTGTGCCTGTACTCGCCGACGCTCGGCTGCGTCTTCACCGGCGACACGCTGTTCAACGGCGGCCCCGGGGCGACCGGGCGCTCGTTCAGCAGCCGGCCGCTGATCGAGGAGTCGATCCGGGCGCGCCTGTTCGCGCTGCCCGACGACACGGTCGTCCACACCGGCCACGGCGACGACACGACGATCGGCGCCGAGGCCGAGCGCCTCGGGCGCTAAGAGGTAGATGGTTGTTGGTAGACCAACAAAGATCTACCTGCGGGACCTAAGATGCCGAATCCTGCACGCGCAGGGTGAGGGTGATCGCGAGCGTCCCGCCCGCGGGGATGGCCCGTGCCAGCGCGCCGTGCTCGACGCACACGAAATCGGCCCACTCGTCGCCGGGCACGACGGATGAGACCTCCCCGGGGTTCCAGACGACGACCGTGTCGGCGCCCACGGCATCGATCCGGAGGCCCGCGTGGGGAAGGGCAACCGGGCGCGCCCCGGCGTAGACGCGGTCGATGGGGCCGACGACGGGCACGGGCGCGGTGTCGACGCCGTCGGCTCCGGTGGCGTAGTCGTGGAAGTCGACGCCGGACAGGCCGTCGACCGTCTCGATCCGCGCGTCGGTGACCAGATACGGGTGGAAGACGGCGTCGATCATCGTGTCGACGGTGGGACTCGTGACGCGCAGCTCCAAGGTGAGGGCGCTGTCGTCGGCCGCGACGTCGAGCCGATATTGGAGGTCGGCGGGGAAGCGCCCCGAGCCGGGCAGGTGCGCGGTTGCGGCTGCGTCGCTGGCCAGGGAGACCCGCGCGCCGCCGTCGCCGTCGGCCACCTCTACGACGTCCCAGCGGGCCCGACGCGCCAACCCGTGGCTCCACGGCACGCGCCAGCCGCCGCCGACGGCCTGCCCGAACCAGGGCGCACACACCGGGATGCCGCCCTGCCAGGGGGCGCCGAGGGCGGGCGCGGCGTCGCTGCCTGTGAACAGCCGCTCGACGCCCCTGGGGCGCCACGAGGTGACCGTCGCGCCGAACCGGCTCACGTCGAGCGATCCCCACGCTCCGGCGAGGCTGAGCTGATCCGGGTCGAGGGGCGTTGTCATGGCCTAAACCGTAGCTGTAGTCGTGGGGTGAATGCCTACTAGACTGCGGCCATGCCGACCATTCGCCCAGCCCGCCCGAGCGATCTCCCGGCCATCACCGCGATCTACAACGACGCGGGCGTCGGCACCACGGCCTCCTGGGCGCTCGAGCCGGTGACGCATGAGGACCGGAAGGCCTGGTTCTCCCGGCTGGCCGCGGCGGACTGCCCGGTCCTGGTCTTGGAGACCGTCGACGGCGCCGTCGCCGGGTTCGCCAGCTACGGGCCGTTCCGGCCACTCGCCGGGTGGGCGCCGACGGTCGAGCACAGCATCTACATCGGCGAGGGCCACCGGGCTTCCGGCGGCGGCCGGATGCTGATGAACGCGCTCATCGACTACGCGAGCGGTCGCGGGGTGCACGTCATGGTGGGCGTGATCGACGCCGACAACGCGGAGTCCATCGCGTTCCACCGTAGGCTCGGGTTCGACGAGAGCGGCCGGCTGCCGCAGGTGGGCCGCAAGTTCGGGCGCTGGCTTGACGCGGTGTTCATGACTCGGGTCTTCGACGGACCCGACCCCGACTGAGGCGCGCTCGGCACTAACATTGCCCCATGGCTTACCACGCGGACTCGAGCGACCTGGACACCAAGGAGATCCTGACGTGGGAGGGGCTCGGGTCCGCGAGCCGCGAACTGGCCCAGGACATCGCGAACGCCGGCTTCGAGCCCGACGTCATCATCGCGGTCGCGCGCGGCGGGCTCTGCCTTGCGGGCGCGCTGACCTACGCGCTCAGCGTCAAGCTCTCCGACGCCATCAACGGCGAGTTCTACACCGACGTCAACCAGACCCTGCCGGACCCGGTGCTGCTCGCCCCGATGCTGGATACCGAGTCGATCGCGGGCAAGCGCATCCTCGTCGTCGACGACGTGGCGGACTCCGGACGCACGCTCGGCCTTGTCATCAAGCTGCTGCGCGGCTTCGGCGCGGAGGTGCGCTCCGCGGTGCTCTACTCCAAGCCGCGCACCCTCATCCAGCCGGACTTCGTGTGGCGCGCCACAGACGACTGGATCGTGTTCCCCTGGTCGGCTGAGCCGCCCGTCGTGAAGGAGGCGTGAGAGCCATGGCCGATACCAGAACCTACGACCCGGCCGAGTCGGACGGCATCCAGAAGCTCGTCCGCGAGGCGCTCGGCGAGTCCGTCCGCCCCGTCGAGCCCGGCGCGCCGCAGTTCCCCGCCGGATCGGACGAGCGGTTGGCGACGACGCTGTCGGCCTCCGATCTCCCCATCCCTACCGGGTTCGACCAGCTCTGGATTTCGCCGGAGGGATGAGCCTCGCCGGCAGGCTCCCGCACAGACCAACAACGAAGTAGTAAGGAACGAAGCTCGTGACTCTTGAGTGGACCGAGAAGGACGCTCGCGCCGTCGACACCGCCCGGATCCTGGCCGCGGACGCGGTCGAGAAGGTGGGCAACGGCCACCCCGGCACCCCCATCTCCCTGGCCCCGGTGGCCTACCTGCTGTATCAGAAGGTGATGAACACGGACCCGGCAGACGACAAGTGGATCGGGCGGGACCGGTTCGTGCTTTCTGCGGGTCACGCGTCGCTTACCCAGTACGCGCAGCTCTACCTCGGCGGCCTCGGCCTCGAGCTGGGCGACCTCGAGTCGCTGCGCACCTGGGGCGCGCTGACGCCCGGGCACCCCGAGTACGGCCACACCAAGTTCGTCGAGTGCACCACCGGCCCGCTGGGCGCGGGCATCTCCAACGCCGTCGGCATGGCCATGGCGGCGCGCCGCGAGCACGGCATCTTCGACCCGGAGACCCCGCTTGGCGAGTCCGTCTTCGACCACTACGTCTACACGATCGCCGGCGACGGCTGCCTCCAGGAGGGCGTGTCCGCCGAGGCCTCGTCGCTGGCGGCGACGCAGAACCTCGGCAACCTCGTCCTGATCTACGACGACAACCGGATCACCATCGAGGGCGAGACCGACATCTCGTTCACCGAGGACGTCTCGGCCCGCTACGAGGCCTACGGCTGGCACGTTAGCCATGTCGACTGGACCAACGGCGGCACCGAGTACCGCGAGGACGTGCAGGCCCTGTACGACGCGATCGAGGCAGCCAAGGCCGTCACCGACAAGCCCAGCTTCATCAAGCTGACCACCGTGATCGGCTGGCCGCTGCCGACCAAGCAGGGCTCGCACTCGGTGCACGGCGCCAAGATCGGCGGGGACGAGATCTCCGCGATGAAGGGTCTGCTCGGGTTCGAGCAGACC
Source organism: uncultured Tessaracoccus sp. (assembly GCA_964455495.1). Lineage (GTDB taxonomy): Bacteria > Actinomycetota > Actinomycetes > Propionibacteriales > Propionibacteriaceae > Arachnia. The sequence goes on along the minus strand of CAYVWO010000049.1, from coordinate 7,459 downwards.
CCGTTCGCCGTCGACCAGGACGCCGTCACGCACGCGCGCGCCAACCTGGCGGCCCGCGCCGCCACCGCCCGCGCCGAGTGGGACGCCAAGTTCGAGGCGTGGGCCGCCGCGAACCCTGAGCAGGTCGCGCTGCTGCAGCGCGCCCAGGCCCGCAAGCTGCCCGAGGACCTGACCCTCCCGGTGTTCGAGGAGGGCAAGAAGTCCACCCGCGCCGCCTCCGGCGAGGTGCTTTCCGCGCTGGCCGACCAGCTGCCCGAGCTGTGGGGCGGTTCGGCCGACCTCGCAGGATCGAACAACACGACGATGAAGGGAGAGCCCAGCTTCCTGCCCGAGGAGCGCTCGACGAAGGAGTGGAAGGGCAACCCGTTCGGCCGCACCCTGCACTTCGGCATCCGCGAGCACGCCATGGGCGGCATCCTGAACGGCATCACGCTTTCGGGCCTGACCCGCGCGTACGGCGGCACGTTCCTGGTGTTCGCCGACTACATGCGCGGCGCCGTCCGCCTCGCCGCGCTGATGGGGATCCCCACGACGTTCGTGTGGTCGCACGACTCGGTCGGCGTGGGCGAGGACGGCCCGACGCACCAGCCGGTAGAGCACCTGGCCTCGCTGCGCGCGATCCCGGGTCTGGACATCGTCCGCCCGGCGGACGCGAACGAGACCTCGGTGGCCTGGGGCGAGATCCTGCGCCGCGCCAACCGCCCCGCAGGCCTGATCTTGTCGCGCCAGGACCTCCCGACCGTCCCGCGCGGCGAGCGCTACGCCTCCGCCGAAGGCGTGGCCCAGGGAGCGTACGTGCTGAGCGAGGAGCAGGGCGACCTGTCGGTCATCCTGATCGCGACCGGCTCCGAGGTCGCCGTCGCGCTGGCCGCGCAGGACCAGCTCCAGGCCGAGGGCATCCCCACCCGAGTGGTGTCGATGCCGTGCCAGGAGTGGTTCGACGAGCAGTCGCCCGAGTACCGCGAGCAGGTCCTGCCAAGCGCGGTCACGGCGCGGGTGTCGGTCGAGGCCGGCATCGCGATGGGATGGGCGAAGTATGTCGGCGCCGGCGCGTCGGTGAGCATCGAGCACTTCGGCGCCTCGGCTTCGGGCAACACCTGTTTCGAGGAGTTCGGCTTCACCGCCGACAACGTCGCCAACACCGCGAAGGCGCTCCTGTAACGCTCCTTGAGCCGGGCACGCCGACGAAGATCGAGAGCAATCGAGCTTGCTCGAATTGCCGAGGCCAAGGAAGGCGTGCCCGGCTCAAGGAGCGTGAGCTTTGGGCCCGCCCGTAAGCTTTGCCGCATGGGCATTGCGGACGTGCTGGGGAAGATCGCCGGGGACAAACCGGTCGTGCTGGAACTCGACCTGGCGCGGGGAGTGCTGGTCACCAGGCCGGCTAACCCGTTCGAGGCCGTCCGGGTCATCAACAGCCCGACGTTGGGCGCGCTCCGGACGAACCTGCGGGAGGCGGCCCGCGACGATCGCGTCGTCGGGCTGATCGTGCACGCGGTGCCGTCGTCGGTCGAGCTTGCCTACCTCGAGGAGGTCGCGGCCCTGATCGAGGAGTTCGGCGCCTCGAAGAAGACCATGGCGTGGGCGGAGTCGTTCGGCGAGCTGACCCACGGGCTGGCCGCCTACCTCGTGGCGTCGGCCGCGCAGGAGATCTGGCTGCAGCCGACCGGGATGCTGAGCGTCGAGGGCCTCGAGCTGTCGCTCACCCTGCTGCGGGGCCTGCTCGAGAAGGCCGGCGTTGATCCCCAGTTCGGGCAGCGCCACGAGTACAAGACCGCCGCGAACACCTACGCGGCGGACCACGTCACCGGCCCGCACCGCGAGATGATGCAGCGCATCGGCCAGTCGCTGGTCGACGGGGTCGTTGACGCCGTCGCGCGGCGCCGCGGCGTGGCCGCCGAGGTGGTCTGGGAGGCCGTCAACTCCTCGCCGGTCGCGCCCGACGACGCGCTGCGGCTTGGCCTGATCGACCGCGTCGGCTACCGCGACGAGGCCTACGCCGCCGCCCTCGCCGAGTGGGGCGCCGAGCCGGAGAGCCTGCTCTTCGCGCACCGCTACGCGAGCCGTTCGCAGCTGGTCAAGCGGTTCAAGCCAGGCGGCGACAAGGTGGCCGTCGTCACGCTGCGTGGCGCGATCGTGACCGGCCGCGGTGGGGCCTCGCCGCTCGGCGGGCAGTCCGCTGGCTCCGACGTCGTCGACGAGCACCTGCGCGCCGCGCTCCGCGACGAGGACGTGAAGGCCGTGATCTTCGCCGTCGACTCGCCCGGCGGCTCGGCCGTCGCCTCCGACTTCATCCGCCGCTCGGTCGTCCGGCTCCGCGAGGCGGGCAAGCCTGTCGTCGCGCACATGGGCGCGGTCGCGGCCTCCGGCGGCTACTACGTCTCCATGGGGGCGAACGAGATCGTGGCGCAGGCATCCACGCTCACCGGGTCCATCGGCGTGCTCGCGGGCAAGATGGTCACCGCGGGGCTGTACGACAAGCTGGGTCTGATCCGCGAGACCATCGACATCGGGGCCGCGGCGGGCACGTTCTCGTCGGCGCGCGGGTTCTCCGACGACGACTGGGAGCGCCTGAACCGCTGGCTGGACCGCGTCTACCTGGACTTCACCACGCTCGCCGCGGGTGACCGAGGCATGGACTACCACGACCTAGAGAAGCTCGCGCGCGGCCGCGTCTGGACCGGCGCCGACGCACGGGAGCGCGGGCTCGTCGACCACGTCGGCGGGCGGCGCCTGGCGCTGGAGCGGGCGTGCGCGCTCGCCGGCCTCGACGCGGATGCGGTGAAGACCGTCTCCGTCGGCGAGCCGGGCGTGCTGTCGATGCTGAAACCAGCGGCCTCCAGCGAGAAGGCGCAGGGCGGGGCGAACCTGCCGGACGCAGAGTCGCTGCTTTCGCAGCTGGCCGCGCGCGCCGGCCTCACGAACACCGGGGCGCTCTCGATGGCCTGGCCCTTGCGGATTCGCTGAGCGGTGGCGTTTGGGCGCGGCGTTGTCGTTACGTACCATGAATAGCCGGTGCGGCAGAAGAGCCGCCGAGGGGTGAGTGTGAAGAAGTCTGGGAAGATCGCGGTCGGAGTAGGGATCGGCGTCGTGGCCGTGGTTGGCGCGGGCTACGTCGCCTCGTACTTCGTCGCCGGGAATCAAGTGGCAGCGAAGGCCGTCGTCGACGGCGTCCCCATCGGCGGACTCTCCCCGGCGCAGGCCCGCGAGAAGCTCGTGGCCGAGCTGAGCGAGGCAGCGGCCCAGCCCATCACGCTGAAGGGCGAGGCGGCGTCGGCGCTGATCACGCCGTCGGAGGCCGGGCTCAGCATCGACATCGACCAGACGGTCGCCGAGGCGGGCGGCGGCTTCAGCTGGAACCCGTTCGAGATCGTCAACACGTTGACCGGCGGGCGCGACATGGCCCTGATCCGCCTCGTCGACGAGGCCGCGCTGGCGTCGGCCGTCGAGGCGACGACGGGCGAGTTCGCCGTCGATCCCAGCGACGGCTCCCTCAGCATCGCCGAGGGCAAGGTGGAGCGGACCGACGGTGTCGACGGCGTCGCGCTGAACGTGGAGTCCGCGGTGGACGCCGTCGCCGACGCGTTCCGACAGGGCAAGACCGAGGCGACCGCGCCCACCGAGGCGAAGCCGCCCGCGATCACCAACGCGATGCTCGACGAGGCCGTCGCCACCTTCGCGGAGCCGGTCCTCAGCGGGCCCGTCACGTTGACCCTCGGCGAGAAGTCGATGGAGATCGCGCCCGACACGCTGGCCGCGGCCGCGAGCTTCACCGCCAAGGACGGCAAGCTCGTCGGCGCCTTCGACGGCGACGCCCTGTACAAGGCGACGGCCGACGGCCGCAAGGGCCTCGACCTCAAGGGCGCCAAGGACGCGAGCTTCAAGTTCAAGAGCGGCAAGGTCGTCGTTGTGCCCGCGAAGGCGGGGCAGACGGTCGACAAGAAGGGCTTCATCGCCGAGGTGGAGAAGGCCGCGGTCGCCACCGGCGACGCGCGTACCGGCGAGCTCACCGCCGTCAAGAAGAAGCCGGAATACTCCACCGCGGACGCGGAGGCGGTCGTCGGCGACTTCGAGGTGATCGGCGAGTTCACCACCTACTTCCCCTACGCCGCGTACCGCAACAACAACCTGAGCCGCGCGGCCAACTCGGTCAACGGCACCGTGCTGATGCCCGACGACATCTTTTCGCTGAACGACACGCTCGGCCCCCGCACGGCGGCGAACGGGTACATGGATGGCTACGTGATCAACGGCGGGCGCCTGGTGAAGGAGTCCGGCGGAGGCATCTCCCAGTCGGCCACCACGCTGTACAACGCGGGCTTCTTCGCGGGCTTCAAGGACATCGAGCACAAGCCGCACAGCCTGTACTTCGACCGCTACCCGGCGGGTCGGGAGTCGACCATCATGGCGGGCTCGTTCGACATGAGGTTCCAGAACGACACGAAGTATCCCGCCATCCTCCAGGGCTACGTGCGCAAGGCCGGCTCCGGCAGCCGGGGATCGATCACGTTCAAGGTCTGGTCGAAGCGCACCTACGACAAGGTGACCTCGACCGATCTCGTGAAGTCGGGCTACTACACCGGCCGCGAGCGCGTCATCACCGGCGACGCGACGTGCGAGCCGCAGGCGCCCATCCGCGGGTTCACCGTGACCTGGAAGCGGCTGTTCTACAAGGACGGGAAGGTCGTCAAGTCCGAGCCGTACTCGTGGAAATACTCTGCTGGCGATCGCATCACCTGCGAGAAGCCGAAAGAGAAGAAGGACGGGTAAGCTACCGCTTGTCAGCCCTCTGAAGGAGTAGAAACTGTGACCTACATCATCGGTCTGCCGTGCGTCGACGTCAAGGATCGCGCCTGCGTCGAGGAGTGTCCGGTCGACTGCATCTACGAGGGCAACCGGATGCTGTACATCCACCCCGAGGAGTGCGTCGACTGCGGCGCCTGCGAGCCGGTGTGCCCGGTGGAGGCCATCTACTACGAGGACGACGTCCCGGACGACCAGGCGGAGTACTACGACGTGAACGTGCAGTTCTTCGACGACATCGGCTCGCCCGGCGGCGCCGCGAAGCTCGGCGTGATCGACAAGGATCACCCGGTCGTGGAGGCGCTGCCCCCGCAGGGCGAGTGATGGCCCTCGCCGAGCGGCTTCCCGGCTTTCCCTGGGACACGCTCGCCGACGCCCGCCAGGCCGCGGAGGCGCACCCGGACGGCATCGTCGACCTCTCGGTCGGCACGCCCGTCGACCCGACCCCTCGGCTCGCCATCGACGCGCTCGCCGCGGCGGGCGACTCTCCCGGCTACCCGACGGTGTGGGGGGACCCCGCGACGCGCGCGGCCATCCGCGGCTACCTCGAGCGCCGCTGGGCGTCCGTGCCGCTGTCCGACGCCTCGGTCATGCCCGTGGTGGGAACCAAGGAGGTCGTGGGGTGGCTGCCGACGCTGCTCGGCATCGGCGACGGCGCGGCCGTCGTCTTCCCGGAGTGCGCGTACCCCACCTACGAGGTCGGCGCGCTGACGTCCGGCGCCCGCGCCGTCGCCCTCGACGAGCCCGAGGCGGTCCCGGCGGACGCCCGCCTGATCTGGATCAACTCGCCGGCCAACCCCAGCGGCCGCATCCTGTCGATCGCCGAGACGCGCGCCTTCGTGGCAGCGGCGCGCCGCGTGGGAGCGGTGCTGGCCAGCGACGAGTGCTACGGCGAGTTCGCCTGGGAGGCCGAGCCGGTCTCGGTGCTCGACCCGCGCGTCAACGACGGCGACCTCACCGGGCTGCTCGCCGTCCACTCGCTGTCGAAGCGCTCCAACGTCGCCGGCTATCGGGCGGGCTTCGTCGCGGGGGATCCGGTCGTCGTGCAGGAACTGGTGGCCGCGCGAAAGCACCTCGGCATGATGCTGCCGCGCCCCATCCAGGCGGCGATGGCGGCGCTGCTTGGCGACCAGGATCACGTCGAGGAGCAGCGCGCCCGGTACCTCTCGCGCCGCGCGCTCCTGCGCCCCGCGCTGGAGGCGGCCGGCTTCCGCGTCGACCATTCGGAGGGCTCGCTGTACCTGTGGGCCACGCGGGACGAGGACTGCCGGGCATCCGTTGCCTGGCTGGCCGACCGCGGCATCCTCGCCGCCCCCGGCGACTTCTACGGTCCCGCGGCGGCCCGTCACGTCCGAGTGGCGCTGACCGCCACCGACGAGCGCGTCGCGGCGGCCGCCGCCCGGCTGTCGCCTTACGCTCCTTGAGCGGGCGCACGCGCGAAGCGCCGTGCCCGCGTCGAAAAGGCTTCGGCTATCCGCCCAAGAACAGGATCGCCGGCGCCTGGTCTCCGGTGGTCTTCGCCGCGGTCCAACCCTCGTTGTTGGCGCGCCATTGGCGCCCGATGACCTGCGCCGAGGAGATGCCGGCCGCGTAGCTGTTCGCGATCGCCATGTTCGCGGCTGACCAGACCTTGGCCTCGTCGTCCGGCGTCGTGATGGTGATGGCGGCGTCGTCGACGGTGTAGTCCGCGCCGATGGCGTCGAGCACCTCGGTGGCGGCCTGCGGCGCGGGCTCGCCGACGTCGAAGTTGATGCAGCTGAGCGACTCGGGCACGCCGAGCAGCGACTGCGCGACGGCGGTGGCGTTGTCGACGTGCTTGCGGTAGGCCTCGGGGTGGCCGCTGCGCTGCACCTTCTGCGCGATGTCGTTGACGTCGGTGGTCTCCCAGTCGTCGAACTTGACCAACTCCTCGTAGAAGCGGTGCGACGTGTACCAGGGGTCCATGATCTCCTCCTCGGTGCCCCAGCCGTAGGAGGGGCGCTGCTGGAAGAGGCCGAGCGAGTCGCGGTCGCCATAGTCGAGGTTGCGCAGGCCCGACTCCTGGTACGCGGTCGCGATGGCGACGATGGCGGCGCGCTCTGGCAGGCCGCGCTCGACGGATGCCGCGACGATGATCGACGCGTTGGCCGCCTGCTCGCGGGTGAGCGTCGTCGTCTGGCCGCCGACTGTGACGGTGCAGCGCTCGGGCGTGAACCGCTGGTGGATGTACCTGTTGGCGAGCAGTCCACCGAGCCCGAGGACCGCGATCAGGGCGAGGACGCCGGAGACGACCAGGAGCTTCTTCACCGCGATCAGTTGGCGTGCAGCGCGGAGTTGAGCTCGACCTTCGAGCCTCGACGGTGGCGCACGATCACGCTGCCGTGCACCGAGTCGCGCAGGAATAGCAGGTCATCCTGGCCGCTGAGCTCGCGGGCCTTGACGATGCTGCCGTCGGACAGCGTCACCTTCGTGCCGGACGTGACGTACAGGCCGGCCTCGACCACGCAGTCGTTGCCGAGCGAGATGCCGACGCCCGAGTTCGCGCCGAGCAGGCAGCGCTCGCCGAGCGAGATGATCTCCTTGCCGCCGCCCGAGAGGGTGCCCATGATGGAGGCGCCGCCGCCGACGTCGGTGCCGTCGCCCACGACGACGCCGGCCGAGATCCGGCCCTCCACCATCG
>CAYVWO010000048.1:0-12180 GCA_964455495.1 uncultured Tessaracoccus sp. | reverse complement strand
GGCTCGCGAGCGCGAAGTCCCACGACCTGACGAGGGCCGCGACGTCGCGAAGCGGTCTCCCGACGACCGGGCAGCGGTCGACGGCCCTCTCATGGCCACCCCCGCCGTCGTTCGATGCGGTGCCTACTCCGCCGGCGGAGTTACGCACCAGGGCGACACACGCCAGCAGGGCGTCCGTCACGGTCAGTTCCGCCGGGATCAGGTCGATGAGGTTGTCATACAGCTGCCACGCCGCTTTCACCCCGTCATCCTCGCACGGAGGCTTCGTCGAACGGCGCGCCGCTCAGGCGAGCCGCCACCCCGGCTTCGCCGCCGCACGCCTGTCGAAGGTGAGCACCTCGTCGCAGCCCGAGCGCTCGGCTGCCTGAGGCCGCTCGTAGGCCGCGACGCGCTGCTGGATCTCGCGGACGCGCGCGATGTCGAACTTGGGCATGCGGTCGAACGCGTACAGGCCGTTCTCCTCCTGGAACGTGTCGGTCAGCTGCGTGTAGCAGTAGCCGAACATGTCGGGGTTGTCGAGCAGCACGTCGGTGAGGCCCCGGAAGCGGTCGAACCACTCCTCGACGGAGCCGACGCGGTCGCCGTAGCCCCACGACTCGTCGCGCGTCGGGTCCGCCGCGTCCTTCTGCGTCCCGTCGAGCAGCACCGGGTTCCACCAGATGCCGCCGTACTCGGACACGAAGTACGGCTGACCCGCGTAGGCGACCGACATCTGCTTGTCGCCCCACAGGTTCACGTGCGGGCGGCCCTCCGACAGTCCGGCCTGCTGCTCCGCGAACGCCGCGGGATCCTGCTCGTAGGAGTGCGAGTCGTAGACGTCGGCCTCGCGCCCCCGGTGCGCGTAGCACGGGGCGTCGAGAACCGGCCGCGTCGGATCGGCGAGCTTCGTGGCCAGGAACATGCCGCTGGTCACGTCGTCGAGTTGGGTGATCCTGCCCGTCATCACCTGATAGGTCTCGTTCAGCGGGCACCAGCCAACGATCGACGGGTGGGAGCGATCGCGCCGCACGGCCTCCAGCCACTGGGTGACGTAGGAGGCCGTCGGCCGCTGGTTGTCGCCCTCGGGGCCTTGCCCGGAGCAGCCCCAGTCGCCGAACTCGCCCCACACCAGGTAGCCAAGCCGGTCGGCGTGGTAGAGGTAGCGCTCCTCGAACACCTTCTGGTGCAGCCGGGCGCCGTTGAAGCCGGCGTCCATGCTCAGCCGGATGTCGGCGACGAGCGCGTCGTCGCTCGGCGAAGTCATCAGCGACTCTGGCCAGTAGCCCTGGTCGAGGACCAGCCGCTGGAACACCGGCTCGCCGTTGATCAGCACCCGGTTGCCCCGCAGCGCGACCGACCGGAACCCGGCGTAGGAGGCAACCTCGTCGACGACCTCGCCGTCGACGGTGAGCCGCAGGTCGACGTCGTACAGCTCGGGCCCGCCGGGCCGCCACAGCCGGAACCGGTCCTCCGGGATCTCCACCCGCACCGAGGCGCCCATGGCCGCGGCCGCGACCGAGCCGGACGCGACCTCCCCGTCCTCGTCCCGAACCACGACTTCGAGCAGGGCCTCGCCCTCCACGGGGGCGACGTCGCAGGTGACGGTGAGGCTGCGGTCGGCGCACTGCGGCGTCAGGACGGCCTCGCGGATGTGCAGCGGGGCCACGGCCTCGAGCCAGACCGTCTGCCAGATCCCCGTCGTGCGCGTGTAGAAGCAGGCGGTGTTGTCGTACCAGGTGGCCTGCTTGCCGCGGGCCTGGGCCGCGTCGGGGGTGTCCCGCGCGCGCACGACGATCGTCGCCCGCTCACCGGGGCCGGCCACGCCGCGGAGGCGCACCGCGAACGGCGTGAACCCGCCGCGGTGCCGGGCGAGCTCGACGCCGTTGACCCACACCGTCGCGTCGTGGTCGACGGCGCCGAAGTGCAGCAGCACCTCCTTACCGGCCCACTCGGCGGGGATGTCCACGGTGCGGCGGTACCAGACGGCGTGCAGGAAGTCGACGGTGCCGACTCCCGACGCTGTGGACTCGGGCGCGAACGGAACGACGATCTCGCCCGCCAGGGCGCGGTCGAGCAGGCCGCGGTGGATCCCGGAGTCGCCCGGGTCGTGCTCGAACTCCCACCGCCCGTTGAGATTCAGCCAGGCCTTCCGGACGAACTGCGGGCGCGGATGCTCCGGCTTGGGAACGACGTCGACCACGACTAGCCCCGGCGCAGCGCGAATGCGAGGTTGACAAGCACGATTCCGGTCCAGACCAGTAGCATGCCGAAGAACCCGGCGTAGGTCGCGGCGATCGCGGTCAGCGGGATCGACATCACCAACGACACGATCCCGATGGCGATGCGCGCGCCCTGGCCGGTCTGCGCGGCCTGGTTTCGCTGCTGCAGCGCCGCGAGCTCCGCCTGGTAGCGCCGCTGCACCGTCGCCTCGACCTTCGCGGCGAGCGAGTCGACGAGCGCGGGCTCGATCTCCACCCCCATCTCTCGACGGACGCCGAGCGCGGCGTGAAGGTCGTCCCGTGAAAGGTCCTGGTTCATGACGTCGAGCCTAGTCCTCGGCCCCGACCGGGTCATCGGGGAGTTCCCTGGGCCTTACCCCGGTACGAGCACCTGCGTGATCGCTGCAACGCATTCCTTGACCTCGGCCTTCGTCTGCGTGGGTTCCGTTTGCTGTGAATGGGCGCAGCCAAGCGCGTATCGGCAGATTTGCGTGCCCCAGGGCGGGCGCGGGTGAGCGCCCCCGGCCACGGCATAGGATGTACCGGTCTGAGAGGAACCCATGTCTGAGATTCGTGACGTCATCATCATCGGCTCCGGCCCCGCCGGGTACACGGCCGCGGTCTACGCGGCCCGCGCCAACCTGAGGCCGCTCGTGTTCGAGGGCGCACTCGACGCCGGCGGCGCGCTGATGACCACCACCGAGGTCGAGAACTTCCCCGGCTTCCCCGAGGGCATCGACGGCCCGGACCTGATGACGAACATGCGCGCCCAAGCCGAGCGGTTCGGCGCCGAGCTGATCACCGACGACGTCACCGCCGTCGACCTGACGGGTGAGATCAAGGTCGTCAAGGACTCCGACGACGTCGAGTACCGCGCCCGCGCCGTCATCCTGGCCATGGGCTCCGGCTACCGGAAGCTCGGGCTGCCCGACGAGGAGCGCATGTCCGGCCGCGGCGTCTCGTGGTGCGCGACCTGCGACGGCGCGTTCTTCCGCGACAAGCCCATCGCCGTCGTCGGCGGCGGCGACTCCGCGCTGGAGGAGGCGACGTTCCTCAGCCGGTTCGGCAGCAGCGTCGTCGTCATTCACCGCCGCGACCAGCTGCGCGCGTCCAAGATCATGGTCGAGCGCGCCGAGCGCGACCCGAAGATCGACTTCGCGTGGAACTCCACCGTCGTGGCCATCAACGGCGAGCGCTCCGTCGAGTCCGTCACGCTCGAGGACACCGTCACCGGCGAGCGGCGGGACCTTCCGGTCAACGGCTTGTTCATTGCGATCGGTCACGACCCTCGCTCCGCCCTCGTGCAGGGCCAGGTCCACCTCGACGACGCGGGCTACGTCCTCGTCGAGGGCCGCACCACCGCGACGAACCTCCCCGGCGTCTTCGCCTGCGGCGACTTGGTCGACCACACCTACCGCCAGGCGATCACCGCCGCCGGCTCCGGCTGCTCCGCGGCCCTCGATGCCGAGCGCTACCTGGCCTCGCTCGACGACTGATCCCATCCGAGTGGGAGGATTTGCCAACATCGCGGTCGAACTGGCACGGCTGTGCCAGTTGGGGCCCGATGTTGGTAGATCCTCTCAGTCGGTCCGCGCGTAAGCTCGGACACGCACCCCAAGACCCAAGGAGAAACTACCCATGGCAGTAACCGACGTGACCGAGAAGACGTTCGTCGACGAGGTACTGATGGCCCCGGGCCTGGTCATCGTCGACTACTGGGCCGACTGGTGCGCCCCGTGCAAGCAGATGTCGCCGATCCTCGACGAGCTGGCCGCCGAGTTCGGCGAGGTGAAGTTCGTGAAGGTCGACACCAACACGAACCCGAACCTCGCCGCCGAGCAGGGCGTCCTCTCGCTGCCGACGCTGCAGTTCTTCCAGGGCGGGCGCGTCGAGAAGTCGCTGACCGGCGGCAAGACGAAGAATGCGCTGAAGAAGGCCATCAACGAGCTGATCTGATGAGCAGCGACCAGCCCCCAGCTGAGGGCGACCAGCCAGTCGAGAGCGAGAGCCCGTCGGCTCAGGACGAGCGGCCGACGGCTGAGAGCGAGAGCTCCCCGGCAGCAGAGGAGCCGCGCGAGTGGCGGCCCGTCGCGCCGTCGGCCGGCGCGACGAGGCGACCGCTGCCGCCCGCCGTCAAGTACGGCGGGCTGGCGCTCCTCGCGCTGCTGCTGGTGGCCGCGGTGCTGATCGGCATCGCGCTCGGCGGCGGCTTCACGCCCAAGGAACCCGAGCCGACGAAACCTCCGACGCCCGCGCTCTCGATGGAGCCGCCCGTGCAGGTCGGCGACTTCGTGCGGGGAGACCTCGCCACCAGCGAGGGGCCGGCCCCCGCCCACCAGCGGATCGTCCGCGCGGACTACTCCGACGGCACCAACAAGCTCGTCCTCCTACTCACCTTCCCCGAGACGGACGTCGCCGACTTCCTGGCGGCGGCCGGCGTCGAACACCCCGAGGGCGGCGTCGTCGAGCTCCTCGAGGGCGTCAGCTGCGGCGTCTCCGCCGACACCTCACGCCCGGCCTGCGGCAAGGTCGTCGAGAACACCGGCATCCTCGTCGTGTCGCTCACCGACGCGGAGGAGCAGGACGTGCACACGCGCCTGACGGAGTTCGCGGACGTTCTCGCGCCGTAAGGCACTAGTCTGGCTGCACCGGCGCGCGGCACAAAGACCGTGCGCTCCGAAGCCAAAGGCAAGGACAGTGACCGAGCTACACCGACACGACACCCGGCTCGACCGGTTCGTCGACAGCTATTCAGAGCGCACCAACGGCATGCGGGTCTCCGCCGTCCGAGCTCTGTTCGCCGTCGCCAACCGCCCGGAGATCGTGTCGCTGGCCGGTGGCATGCCGAACATCAAGGACCTGCCGCTGGCGCAGATCGCGGGCTCGATTGAGCAGATGATCGCGACCAACGGCACGCAGGTCATGCAGTACGGCTCCGGCCAGGGCGAGCCGGAGCTGCGGGAGCGCATCGTCGACGTCATGGCGCTGGAGGGCATCCACGCGCACCCCGACGACATCACCATCACGGCTGGCTCGCAGCAGGGTTTGGACCTCGTCACGCGGATCTTCTGCAACCCGGGCGACGTGATCCTCGCCGAGTCGCCGTCGTACGTGGGCGCGCTCGGCACGTTCCTCAGCTACCAGGCCGAGGTGGTGCACGTGCCGTCCGACGAGAACGGCATCGACCCCGTGGCGCTGCGCGAGACCGCGGCCCGGCTCAAGGCCGAGGGCAAGAAGGTCAAGTTCCTCTACACCATCCCCAACTACAACAACCCGTCCGGCGTCACGCAGCCGTGGTCGCGGCGCCTGGAGGTGCTCGCGGCGTGCGAGGCAGAGGGCGTCATCGTCGTCGAGGACAATCCGTACGGCCTGCTCTCGCTCGACGCCGACCCGGTCCCCGCGATGCGCTCGGTCGAGGAGAACGTCATCTACCTCGGCTCGTTCTCGAAGACGTTCGCTCCGGGCTTCCGCGTCGGCTGGGTGCTCGCCCCGCACGCGGTGCGCGAGAAGCTGGTGCTCGCGCAGGAGTCGGCGACGCTGTGCCCGCCGGTGTTCAGCCAGTTCGCCATCGCGAACTACCTGTCCACCCAGGACTGGAGGGGCCAGATCACCGTCTTCAAGGACATGTACCGCAAGCGCCGCGACGCCATGCTGCGCGCGCTGGCCGACGAGATGCCCGCGGGCACGACGTGGACGCACCCCGCCGGCGGGTTCTTCGTCTGGGTGACGCTGCCGGAGGGCCTCGACTCGGAGGCCATGCTCCCCCGCGGCGTGAACGCCCGCGTCGCGTTCGTCCCCGGACACGCGTTCTACGCCGACGGCCAGGGCGCCCGCAACGTCCGGTTGTCGTTCTGCTTCCCGCCGCCTGACCGCATCGAGGTCGGCGTGCGCCGCTTCGCCGAGGTCGTCCGCCGCGAGCTCGAGGTCATGGACACCTTCGGCGTGCACCACTCGCCGACCCTGCACGACAACCGGCCCGGCCCCAGCGCCAACCTCGCCTGACAAGGAGAAATCATGACCATCATCGTGATCGCAGGTGGGTTGAGCCACGAGCGAGACGTGTCCCTGCGCTCCGGCCGCCGGGTGGCGCAGGCCCTCCGCGACGTCGGCCGCGAGGTGATCGAGACCGACGTCAACGCCGACCTCGTCGGCCTGCTGCGGCGCACCCCGGACCCCGTCGTCGTCCCCATGCTGCACGGCGGCCTGGGTGAGGACGGCGCGCTCCGCGAGGTGCTCGGCGTGCTCGGGGTGCCGTTCGTCGGCCCCGACGGCGCGTCGTCGCGCCTGACGTTCGACAAGTCCGTGGCCACCCCGGTGGTCCGGGCCGCGGGCATCGAGACGCCGCGCCAGGTGGCGCTCCCGCACGACATCTTCCGAGACCTCGGCGCCCAGGCGCTCATGGCCGGGCTCGGGGAGCAGATCGGGTTCCCGCTGATCGTGAAGCCCGCGCGCAGCGGCTCCGCGCTGGGCGTGACCAAGGTGGTGGATCCGGGCGAGCTGCCCGCCGCGCTGGTGGCCGCCTACGCCTACGGGCCGGTGGCCGTCGTCGAGTCGTATGTCGACGGGGTGGAGATCGCGGTGACGGTGCTGGACGACGGCGACGGCCCGGTCGCGCTGCCCGCCGTCGAGATCCGCCCGCTTTCCGGCGTGTACGACTACGAGTCGCGCTACACCGCGGGCGCCACCCGTTTCGTCACGCCCGCCGAACTGCCCGACGACGTCCTGGCCGCTGCCGGCGAGCTCGCCGTCGCCGCCCACAACGCCTTGGGGCTGAGGCACGTGTCGCGGTTCGACCTGATCGTCTCGGGCGGCCGCCCGGTGTTCATCGAGGGCAACGTCGCGCCGGGGATGACGGAGACGTCGCTCGCGCCGTTGGCCTTCGAGGCCGCCGACCGCGAGCTGGGCGAGGTATTCGCCAAGCTGGTCGACCTCGCCCGCTGACATGTCCATCCGCGTCAAGCAGACGCTCGCGGTCCTCGCCAGCCTCGTCGTCGCCGGAGTGATGCTCCTGCTGGGGCTGTGGCAGATGTCGTCGTACGAGGAGTCGACGCGCGACGTCTCGGCCGAGCGCGCCGCACAGGCACCCGTCCCGCTGGCCGATCAGGTGTCGGCCGACGGCGCGGTCGCGGATGTGTACGCCCGGCGGGTCACGCTCAGCGGAACCTACCTGCCCGACTACCAGGCCCTCGTGGGCATCGACAACGGTGGGAGGCCGTGCCGCGGATCGTCTGGCGACGCAGTGAACTGCGCCCTCCTGCGCGTGACGACGGCGTTCCGGATGTCCGACGACCGCGTCATCGCCGTCGTGCGCGGCGCCGTCGAGCCCGGCTCGACGGCGCCGATGCCGCCGTCGGGCACGCAAGACATCGTCGGCGTGTTCCTGGCCCCGGACAAGTCTGCGGACGCCTCCCCGTACGGCGCCGACCTGGCGACATTGCGCGTTCAGGAGCTGGTTCAAACCTGGCCATCCCCGCTTGTCGGCGGATATGTAACCTTGCCAGCGGAGGATTCCGCGGCTCAGGGTCTCGCCGAGGCGCCGCTCCTCCTCCCCGAGGCCGAGGGCTCCCCCACCCACCGCGGCTACGCCCTGCAATGGTGGGTGTTCGCCGCCGGCGCGGTCGCCTTCGGCGTTTACACCGCCCGCGGGTTCGCCAAGCGCGCGTCCACCCCCGCTGGTTGAACCGAGGCGCCGCTGGGAAGCCGCAAGCTACTTCCGACACTTGACAACACATAGGAGCATCGCGGCGCTAGCCGAGTCGACGAGTCGAAACCAGTGACCCGATGACAACCCGACTCACCGGCGCCGCGCGATGCCCCTCGCGAGGAACCCGAGCCCCAAGGCCGCGAGCACGACCAGCGCGAGACCGCTCGTCAGGTACAGCGGGCGCTGAAGATCGGCAAGCGGGTCTTGGTGCCAGTCGAAGAAGGTATCGCCCAACGACATCAGGTTGTAGATGCTCGTGTAGAAGTACGCGGCAGCACCTCCGACCAGGATCGCGCACCATCCCGCGAGGACGCCGATCGGCCCCCGCTCGCGCTTGAGCAGGCTGCTCGCCGCCCACCAACCCGCGAGCCCCACGCCAAGGGCGGCGAACACGTAGCCGAAGACCATCGACGCGCGCTCGCCTGCGCTCTCCATCGTCGCCAGCGTCTCGTCCAACGGCAGCCCGCTTCCGGCGACGAGGCCGAGGTGGTTCATCACGAGCATGCCCCACACGGCATACGCCACGACGATGACGGCGCCCGCAACGACAGTGAAGACCTTCATGGGCCGAACCTATCGACGTCGGAAGGCACCCGATAGGGCTTCACACGGACACCGCACCCCTGGTCTGATGCGGTCAAGACCTCGGTCGTCCACCCGCTCGCTGAGCCGGTTGCGCAGATCCGCTCGTTGACCCGGTTGCGTCGACGAGTTGGGAGACACGTCCTAACGCGCAAGCCTCGCGCGCACGTTCTTCGTCGCGAAATGCTCGGCGACGAAGGACAGGAACGGGACGGTGCCGGCGAGCATGATGGAGAGGTACCACTTCAGCGACCACTTCACGCGGCGGCCGAGGTCGTACGCGGCGATCAACAGCACCATGTACAGCCACCCGTGGAGGACGCCCGTGCTCTTGACGATCTGCTGGCCGAGGAGCACCTGCGACGGCACGAACAGGCGCAGGACGGTCCCGGTGATCAGCACCACGAGCAGGACGCCGACCACCCAGGCCATGACCCGGTAGCGCAGAAGCGCGCCCTTGATCCCCGGCACGTCCTCCGCGTCGAAGCCGACGCCCTCGGCCTGCTCACTCATGTCTACCTCTCCTCTTAACCGTAGATCTATTTATCGACATAGCTGTTTATCCGTTTAACGCTGTATTGGTCTATCGCTTAAGCGGTGCGAACTGTCGGTGGGTGCGGCACCAGCGGCCCGCGCCGAACCTCCGGTGCCGGGCACTAGTGGCGGCCGTGGGAGGCAACTTTCGACACATAGGAGCATCGCGGCACTAGGACGTGTCTCCCGATCGCTCGTGGGAAGCCCGGGCGTCATCCGCGCCCGAATAGGAAGGCCGACGAGGGATGCACACCGGTGCCGTCTGCCGACCGAGGAGAACGAACCCCGTCGGGGTGCGGGGGCGTCCGGGCGTCGCGAGGGATTGGGAGACACGTCCTAGATCGTCCGGCCGTCGAGGATGGCGACGATCCGGTCGAGGTCCTCGCCGGTAGCGAACTCGATGGTGATCTTGCCCTTGCTCCGGCCGATGTTGACCCGCACGCGGGTGTCGAAGTGGTCGCTGAGCTGTCCGGAAAGCTCGCGCTCGCGCTCCGAGGGCTGTCGAGGGCCGCGGGGAGCAGGCAAAGGCGGCACGGCGCCCACCGCGCGCTTCCCCAACGCGACGATCTCCTCGGTAGAGCGCACGGACAGCCCCTCGGCGACGATCCGCTCGGCCAGGTGCTCCTGCTGCTCGGGCGTCTCCAACGCCAACAGCGCGCGGGCATGGCCCGCGGAGATGACCCCAGCGGCCACCTTGTTCTGCACGCGCGCGGGCAGGTTGAGGAGCCTGAGGGTGTTGGAAACTTGTGGCCGCGACCGGTGGATGCGCTGGGAAAGCTCCTCCTTGGTGCACCCGAAGTCCTCGAGAAGCTGCCCGTAGGCATGCGCCTCCTCGATCGGGTTCAGGTTCGCGCGGTGGAGGTTCTCCAGGAGCGCGTCACGGAGCAGCGCGGTGTCATCGGTGCCGCGGATGATGGCCGGGATGGTCGCCCGGTCCGCGAGCTTCGACGCGCGCAAGCGCCGCTCGCCCATGATCAACTCGTAGCGATTGCGTCCCGACTCCCGCACGACGACCGGTTGCAGCACGCCGAACTCGCGGATGGACTCGGCCAGCTCGCTGAGGTCGTCCTCGTCGAACACCGTTCGCGGCTGCTGCGGGTTCGGCGTGATCGCGTCGACGGGGAGCTCCGCGAAGCGCGATCCGTCGCCCAGCGGCGCCGGCGTCTCGTCGTCGGTGCGGGCGAACAGGTCTCCGAGGCCGCGCCCGAGGCCGCTCTGCTTCGTCGCCATCACGTGTCCTTTCCTAGTCCTGGGTCCTGGCGTACCGGTAGATCCCCACGCAAGGTAGAGCCTGGTCTTTCGTCTAGCGACGAGAAGGCTGCGGGGAGGCGCCGCGGGGGCATCGGGAGCCGCGGCGAGGCTCCGGGGCTGGTCGCTAGGTCGCCGTGTCTCGCGGCGTGTTCCACGTGCGTCACTGGATCGTCCCTTGGTTCGCGATCTCACGCGCCGCGTCGAGGTAGGCGACGGCGCCTACCGACTTCGGCTGGTAGGTGACTACCGTCTGGCCGAAACTCGGCGCCTCCGCGACCTTCACCGAGCGGGGGATCTCCACGCTCACCGTCTGCACCGGGAAGTGCTTGCGCACCTCGTCCGCAACGTCGCGGGACAGGTTTGTCCGGCTGTCGACCATCGTCAACAGGATGGTGCTGAGGACCAGGTCGTCGTTGAGGTTGCCCTTCACCCGATTGATGGTCCGCATCAACTGGCTCACGCCCTCCAGCGCGTAGTACTCCGTCTGAATGGGGACGAGAATCTCCGTGGCCGCGACGAGGGCGTTCAGCGTGAGGAGTCCGAGCGACGGCGGGCAGTCGAAAAATACGTAGTCAACGCCGCTTTCGGCGATGTAGGTGCGGATCGCGTCGCGCATGCGATGCTCCCGCCCTCGCTCGGTGACGAGCTCAAGTTCGGCCGAGGCCAGTTCGATGGCGGCGGGGAGGACGTGCAGGTTCGGCGAGTGGGGCGACGGCTGAGCATGCTCGATGATCCCGATCCCGTCCATGAGCACCTCATAGGTCCCCTTGGACCCGGGAGCGTGATCCACGCCGAGGGCCGTCGACGCATTGCCCTGCGGGTCGTTGTCGACAACCAGCACGTTGAGACCGCCCAGCGCCAACGCCGTCGCGATGTTCACCGTCGTGGTGGTCTTGCCCACGCCGCCCTTCTGGTTGGCGACCACGAAGATCCGCGGCTTCTCGGGCTTCGGGAGCTGGACGTGGCCGCGCTCCGCGGCCACGATCTCGTCGCCGTACTCCGCCTCGATGTCCCAGTCGTCGGCCTGAGCCGCGCGTCGCGGGGCCCCGACCGTTTCACGTGAAACGCTGCTGTGATCCTTCCACGGCTCCTCAACACTAGGCTTCCGCTTCCGAAAGAACAGCGCCATCCATGCCTCCTCGACTCAGGCCCCGACTCTACCGAAGGCGACCGACAACCACGAACCGACGTGGGCTGCTCACTGGACAGCTCTGACGGCTCGCCGTCGCACCAGGCGCGCGCCGCGTCGTCGTCTCCGAGCACGTCACGCGCGTGGTACGAGCTGATGTTTCCGCTCAGCTGAGCGTGGGTCTTCGGCAGCAACAATCGCCCCCGCTCGGTGTGGGTTCCTGGCGGCAAAGGTCCTGTGCGGGGGTGCGACGGTCGTCGGCGAGGTCGGCTCGTTGGTCGTCGTGGCTGTTTCCGTTCGGTCCGTGAGGCCAAGCCGGTTGTCGTGGCTGCATCCGTTCAGTTTCCACGGAGATCGGGGTCAGCGTGCACGTCAGAGTCACCATGCTGACTTTCAGGTGCACGACGATCGGAAAGCTCCACGCGATCGAACGTTTACCGCCACAACGAGCACCGACCAGCCGGTCCCCCCGCCGACGACTGCCGAGCCTGTCACCCCCGGCCGACGACGCCGAACCCTTGCCCCCGCTCTTTGCTGCCGAGAACCGACACCGAGCGGCGCTCATGCACCCAGTACATCCCTAGGGGACCACAGATGGATCACTCCGCAGCTGCGGCGCCCGGACCCTGGCGCCTCCAGGCTCGGCAAGCCCACTGATCGTTCCCTAGCAAGCTCGATTGCCCTCGACCTTCGTCGACGTGTCGAGATCAATAGTCCTGTCTCACGGCGGTCTGTTCAGCCCGCGGATGCGACCCTGACTGCTCGCGTGCGGCCGACGCCGG
>CAYVWO010000047.1:4917-12248 GCA_964455495.1 uncultured Tessaracoccus sp. | reverse complement strand
ACATGAGCGTCGAGGTTTACAACACCATGAAGGAAGGCCTCGAAGGCGCAGACGGAGGCCGCCGCGGCCTTGCGGTCCGCAGCGGCCGCGAGGTCGCCGCCGCGGTAGCGCTCAACCTGGCCTGACCCTATGCCCGACGCGACGCTTGCCCGTGCCCGACTCGTCGCCCAAGGGTTGGTGACAAGGCCGTTCGCGACGGCGGCGGATGCCGTCGGGGCGTTCGTGGCGATGCAGGGGCAGGACCTTCCCGGGGTGATCTCCTCCGCCGCGCTGCGGGTGAAGGGCGGGACGGCTCAAGGAGTGCTCGACGACCTCACGGCGGGGAGGCTCGTGCGCGGCTACCCGATGCGGGGGACCGTTTTCCTCATGCCCGCCGCGGACGTCACCTGGGTGACCGAGCTGTGCGCGGCGCCGGCCGTGCGCGCCGCGAGGAACCGGCGGCCCCAGCTCGGGCTGGACCAGACCCACGTGGACGAGGCCCTCGTCGTCGCGGCGAGGGCGCTGGAGGAAGGGCCGATCTCGCGCCCCGCGCTCTTCCAGCTCTGGGCCGACGGCGTGTTCGACCCGCAGGGCGGCCGCGGCTACCACGTGCTCGCCGCTCTCATCTCCGAGACCCACCTCTGTTACGGCCCGTGGAACGGCGTCGAGCAGGATGTCGCGCTGGCCGGGCAGTGGCTTCCGCCGGCGCGCACGGTCGCCGACCTCTTCGACGGCGACCGGATCGCCGCGGTCGCAGAGCTCCTGCGCCGGTACCTCGCCAGCCACGGCCCCGCGACCCTGCGCGACTTCGCCTGGTGGACCAAGCTCTCGCTCGGCGAGATCCGGCGGGCTCTGCCGCTGATCGTCGGCGACCTGGAGACCGACGGCGCCGCGGAGCCCTCCTACTGGCGGGCCGGGCTGCTCGACGAGGTCGCGGCGCTGGGCCGGGCGTCGGCGTCGCCGCTGCTCCTCCCGGGGTTCGACGAGTTCGTCCTCGGCTACCAGGACCGCACGTTCGCCATGACCGAGGCCGAGCACCAGCGGATCGTCCCCGGCAACAACGGGGTGTTCCGCCGCACGATCGTCGCCAGCGGCCGCGTCGTCGGAACCTGGGCACGGGGCGGCCGCCCGAGCCGCAGGACGCTCACCCTGGACGAGTTCGTCCCCCTCAGCGACGCCCGCCACCGAGCCCTTGGCCGCCTGTTCGAGGCTTTCCCCTTCGTCGGCGAGTAGTGCCGAACGCAAATCTGCGTGATCGCGAAGCGCGATCACGCAGATTCGTGTTCGGTTTGTCGGTTACGGTCCATTGATGTCGACACGGGCGCTCGTACCTCGCGGCCCGGCTCCGTCGGATTGAGCCAGGCCCGCAGTGCGGAGCACTGCGGGCCTGTGTCGAAATCAGTCAGCGGTTCGGGTCAGACGGCGTCCCCGCCTCGCTCGCCGGTGCGGATCCGGACGACCTCGTCGACCAGGGTCGACCACACCTTGCCGTCTCCGACGGCGCCGGTGCGGGCCGAGGCGGTGATGACGTCGATCACGTCAGCGGCCTCTTCGTCCTCGACCAGCACCTCGATCTTGGCCTTCGAGATGAAGTCGATCGTGTACTGAGCTCCGCGGTAGACCTCGCGGTGGCCGCGCTGGCGGGCGTATCCGGACACCTCGGTGACGGTCATCCCGGCGACGCCGTGCTGGGCGAGCGCGATCTGGACCTGGGTGAGCATGTTGGGCTGGACGATGGCGGTGACGAGTCTCATGCGTCCGCCTCCTCTCGGGTAGGAACGAGCAGGGTCTGCTTCACGCCGTAGCTGGAGTACGCGACGTGGCTGAGGTCGTATCCGGTCTCGGCATGCTCGGTGGTGTCGATGCCAAGGGTCTCGACCTCGGGGGCGACCCGCAGGCCCATGACCTTGTCGAGGACCTTCGCGATGATGAACGTCACGACGAAGGAGTACGCGAGCACGACGCCGGCACCCGCCGCCTGCTTGCCCAGCAGCTCGACGCCGCCGCCGTAGAAGAGTCCGGCCGCACCTGCCGGGCTCGCGGGATCGGCCAAGAGCCCGATGAGCAGGGTCCCGACGAGGCCGCCGACCAGGTGGACGCCGACGACGTCGAGCGAGTCGTCGTAACCGAGGCGGAACTTGAGTCCGACGGCCATGGCGCACAGCGCGCCGGCGATGGCGCCGACCAGGAGGCCACCCGCGGGGCTGACGGAGTGAGCGGCCGGGGTGATGGCCACGAGGCCCGCGACGATGCCCGACGCGGCGCCCAGCGAGGTGGCGTGGCCGTCACGGAGGCGCTCGACAAGCAGCCAGGCGAGCATCGCGGCGGCGGTGGCGCCCAGCGTGTTGATCCAGGCGACGCCGGCGGTGGTGTTGGCGCCGAGGGCGGAGCCCGCGTTGAAGCCGAACCAGCCGAACCACAGCAGGCCGGCGCCGAGCATCACGAGCGGGAGGTTGTGGGGACGCATCGGGATCCGGCCGAAGCCGACCCGCTTGCCGAGCACCAGGCAGAGCGCCAGGGCGCCGACGCCCGCGTTGATGTGGATGGCGGTGCCGCCCGCGAAGTCGATGGCGCCGATCACGTTGGCGACGAAGCCGCCCTGGTGGCCCGACTCGGTGTCGAAGGAGAACACGGCGTGCGCGGCGGGGAAGTACACGAGCAGCGCCCACAGGGCGGCGAACGCGGCCCACGCGGAGAACTTCATGCGGTCGGCGACCGCGCCGGAGACCAGCGCGACAGCGATGATCGCGAATGCCGACTGGAAGCCCGCGAAGACGATGTCGGGAACGCCGGCGGTCACGGCGTCGGGCGACATGAGCCCGTTGAGGAAGGCGAACTCGAGAGGATCGCCGATGAGGCGGCCCTGCGAGTCGCCGAAGGCCATGGAGTAGCCGACGATGATCCACAGCACCCCGACGATGCCCATCGTGGCGACAGACATCATCAGCATGTTGAGGACGCTCTTGGCGCGGACCATGCCCCCGTAGAAGAAGGCAAGGCCAGGGGTCATGAGCAGCACGAGTGCTGCGCTCGTCAGGACCCAGGCGGTGTTACCGGTGTCGATCTCTAGCAGGTTCATGGAACAGAATCCTGCGCCCGCCAGATTGCGGCGAAGAGGTGGTCCGGTAACGCTCAGGTAAGCATGTCCGGGTCCGGTGTAACGGTGGTTCGGCGTCCGGTTACCGCCGTGTTACTCACCGTTCCTTGAACCGGGCCCTGAGGCGCTAGCCGAACGCCCGCGTCGAAAGGCGGCGGTCAGTGGGGGCGACGAATGGCGGCCAACTGCACCGTCGTGAAGTCGCCGTCGGCGAGGTCCGCCCAGGCGCCGTCGAACTCGAACGTCGAGAACGCGGCCGTCGGGTACCAGCACTGCGCCTCGTCGGCCGCGTGCCGGTTCGAGGCGTAGGCCAGCTCAGCGGTGAGCGAGGGGATGGTGGGGGCGTGCGCGACGACGAGCAGGCACTGCACCTCGTCGCTCGTCTCGCCGATGCGCGCGAGCATCGTCTCCGTGCCGTGGAAGTACAGCGCGTCCTGGAACTCGGCGGGCACGTCGAGTCCGGTGGCCGCGAACGTCTCGCGGGCGCGGACGGCCGTCGAGACCAGCGCGTAGTCGACGCCCAGGTCGGCCAGCTCGACGCCGGCCTCCTGCGAGTCCTGCACCCCGCGCGAGGTGAGCCTGCGGGCCTTGTCGCCCTGGGGGTTCGTGGCCTCGGTCTTGGCGTGGCGCATCAGCACGAGTCGTCTCATGGCCAGAGCCTACCCAGTCGCGACGAGATGGACTCGGGAACGATCTACTCTAATCAGATTAGAGTTAGAGTAGCGGCGGTGATGCCGTGTGGCTCGCACCAGAGGCGTAGATGCGCCGGACCAGGTCCTCGATCGCGGGCTCCGCCAGTGACAGCTCGACGACCTCTCCCTGCGCCTGGACGGCGGCGAGTACCTGCGCCGCCGACAGCCGCTGCGGGCGGAACGCGATGGACAGCCTCGCGCCGTCCGCCTCCGTCGCGGTCACCGCCGCCCCGTCCGGCAGCCTGACCGCGTCCGTGAGGGGCTCCGCCAGGTCGACGACGAGGATGCGCTCGGCGTCGGTCGTCGCCACCAGGTCGGCCTCGGTGCCGTCGAACGCGACGCGCCCGCCGTCGATCACGACCATCCGGTCGCACAGCCGCTGGACGTCGCCCATGTCGTGCGTGGTGAGGAGGAGCGTCGTGCCGCGCTCGGCGCGCTCGCGGGCGAGGAAGCGGCGCAGGTTCTCCTTGCTGATCATGTCGAGGCCGATCGTCGGCTCGTCGAGCACGGCAAGGGCGGGGGAGTGCAGCAGCGCCGCGGCCACCTCGCCGCGCATGCGCTGGCCCAGCGACAGCGTGCGCACCGGGCGCGCCAGGAACGCGGACAGGTCGAGTTCGTCGACCAGCACGTCGAATCGGTCGCGCCAGACTGCGCGCGGCATCCGGTGCATCGCGGCGAGGATCGGGAACGACTCCTCCAGAGGTAGATCCCACCACAGCGCCGAGCGCTGCCCGAACACGACGCCGATCCTGCGGGCGAGCACTCTGCGGTCCGGCACGGGCCGCAGCCCGCAGGTGCGTACGCTCCCCGCGGTCGGGGTGAGGATGCCGGAGACCATCTTGATGGTCGTCGACTTTCCCGAGCCGTTCGCCCCGATGTAGCCGACGGCCTCGCCGGGTTCGACGCGCAGCGTCAGGCCGTCGACGGCGCGCACCACGCGTCGCGTCCGGCGGAGGCCCCCGCCGTCGTAGACGACGAACTCCCTCGTCAGCTCCTCGGCGTCGATGATGGTCGTGGACATGCCCCTATCCTCCCGCTCCCGTGTAGCGACGGATGCCCGCGCGCCACACGAGCAGCACGACCGCCCACAGGGCGAGGCCGACGGGGATGCCGAGCCATGCCATCCCGGCGGTCGTGAACTCCGGCAGCGGCGCGCCGACCAGCACCGCCGACGGCACGAAGGCCACCAGGGTGGCGGGAACCACGAACGTGAAGAACACCCGCACCGGCGTCATGAGCGCGCCGGCGGGAACGGAGCTGACGTAGCGGCCGCCGTAGACGAACGCGTTGCCTGCCTGCTGCCCGTCGAGCACCCAGAAGTGCAGCGATCCCGACGCCAGGAACAGCGCGCCGAAGATGAGGATCCCGCCGACCGGTGCCAGGGCGGCGAGCGCGATCTTGTTCGGCGTCCACTCCACGCCGCAGATCGAGAGCGCGAAGAGGTAGGCCGCCAGCCCGAACGCGGCGCGCCCGAGCCTGCGGAGCTGCACATCGGCGGTGACGAGCTGGAGCAGCAGCGACGTCGGGCGCACCAGGAGCGTCTCGAGGCGCCCCTCCCTGATGAAGCTGTGCATGCTGTCGAGTTGGCCGAACAGCATGTCGGCGACGCCGAACGCCACGCAGGCCAGCCCGTAGACGACGGTGGCCTGGGCGAGGTTCATGCCGCCGAAGACCGGCGCATTGTGCAGGAGGACGTAGATCTCGACGAACTCGGTGGCGGCCAGCAGGAGCTGGCTGGCGAGGTCGGCGGCGAAGCTCGATCGGAAGCCCGCCTGCGCGCGGATGCGGGCGCCGACCATCGTCCGCACCATGAACCAACACGTCACCGGGGCCAGGTCGACGGGGGTCCGCGTCCGGGCGCGAGCGTCAGCCACCGTGGATCACCAGCTTCCGGGTGCCGCGGTGGAGCATCAGCTGCGCGACGCCGACGAGCGCCACCAGCCACACGGCCTGGACGCCGATGGCCTCCAGGCCGGCGAGCCCCATGACGACGTCGATGGGCGTCTGGAACATCGACGGGAACGGCGTCGCGTCGGCCAGCGTGCGTAGCCAGCCCGGGAACCACGACACGGGTACCAGCAGGCCGGTCAGCAGGTTCATGATGATCATGAAGAGGGCGTGGTAGCCGCGGATCTCCACCACCCACATCGCGAGCAGGTTCACCAGTGTCCAGGCGAGGAAGGTCAGGCTGACCGCCAGCACCAGCGAGACCACGAAGAGCAGGTAGGGCAGCGGGTGACGGGGGAGAGCGAGCCCCGTGGTCAAGGCCCCGACGGCGAGCATCGGCACCAACCGGGGGATCACCTGGGAGGCGGCGCGGCCGAGGTCGGCGGCCCACCACTGGCCGAGCGCCGCTACGGGCCGGAGGAAGTCCATCGCGATCTCGCCCGACTTCACGCGCGCGGCGATCTCGGTGACGCCCCAGAGCGGGATCGCCCCCAGGAGGCCCTGCCCGAGCCAGACGTAGGTCGAGGCCTGTTGCAGGTCGTACCCGCCGACCGCCGCGCCCGCCGTCGTGATGGCCGTCATGAGCAGCGAGGCGCGGATGAACCCGAAGGCGCCGTTGGCGATCAGCGCGGCGAGGATCGCCGTGCGGTATCGCGTGTACCGGCGGTAGCCACCTTTGGCCAGCTCCCAGTACGCGCGCATTGGCGCGACATTACCGGACTGCTTCGAGCCAACGGGTTGGGCGCCGCCGCGATCGCCCGTGCCACCAGCTGGGCCCGCTCCGCTGAGCAGTCTTCAGCAGCTACGGCTTGACGGCGACGATCAGGTCGCGGCGGATCGACGAGTCGACGCGGTGCGCGAACCGCTCCCAGGCGCCGCCCTCCTGGACGACCAAGCCGGCGTCGGCCAGGAACCCGGAGAGGTCCTCGCGGGCGAGGCCCAGCGTGTTCCACGACAGGCCGAGCGCCCCGCCGTGCATCAGCTGGCCCGCCCATACGGGGACGGCCTCGCGGAGCAGGCCCGCGGCGGAGCGGTCGCGGCGGCCGCTGACGCCCCGGACGTCGGTGCGCGAGCCGTGCGCGACGCCGTAGGGGGCGTCTGTGACGATCGCGTCGAACTTCTTCTTGCCGAACAGGGTCGCCGAGTCGCGGGTGTCGCCGGTGAAGGCCGTCATCTGGAGGCGGCGGTCGTCGACGGTGAGGGTCGCGTCGAAGCGCTGCCCGATGGTCTTCGCGTTGCGCCGCACCGCCGTCACGTCGGCGGTGTGCTTGACCCGGCCGCGGCGGAGGTACGTCTTGTAGAAGGCGGCCATCTGCTCGAACGCCTTCTCGTCGCGCTCGACGCCGTAGGCGTCGTGGCCGAGGCGCAGCGCCGTCGACAACGTGGTGCCGCGGCCCGCCAGCGGGTCAAGGACCTGGCGCGGGCCGGTGGGCTCGCGGGTCACCGCCGACAGCGTCACGTTCACCAGCAGCTGGGTGAACTGCTCGTTGGTCTTTCCCTGGTACTTCGGGATGGTGACAAGGTCGTCGTCGAGGACGAACGACGGCGGGAGCGCGACGGGCCGCAGCAGGTCGCCGTCGGACGAGACGTCGAACCGGTGGATCGTCTTCACGGGC
>CAYVWO010000047.1:0-4907 GCA_964455495.1 uncultured Tessaracoccus sp. | reverse complement strand
GCGAAGCAGGCCGACTGGCGCGCGATTGCCTCAAGGTGGCCCTCCTCGAGCGAGTCGGCCTCGAACGACAGATAGCCGACCCCGGCGACGTCGGCCTCCCCGACCTCGCGCGCGAACCCGGCGGTCAGCTCCAGTTCGGCCGCGGTCAGGGGGCCGGCCTCGCCCGCGTACACGCGGTTGGCCGACGGCGTGCGCAGCATCAGGTAGCGGCTCATCGGCCGTGGTCTCCGCTCGGAATAGGGGTCAGGCGAGGTTGACGTGGTGGTGCTCGAACGGCGTGCCCTTGGCACGCTCGAACGACGCCGCGACCTCGTCCTCCGCGTCGCCTCGCCCGGTCCAGGTCGCGCCCTCGACCGACTTGCCCGGCTCAAGATCCTTGTAGACGGTGAAGAAGTGTTCGATCTCCAAGATGGTGTGGGCTGCCAGATCGTCGAGGTCGCGCATCGGGTTGAGCCGATGGTCGGCGACCGGCACGCACAGCACCTTGTCGTCGCCGCCGGCTTCATCGGTCATGCGGAACATGGCGACGGCGTAGCACTCGACGAGGCAGCCAGGGAACGTCGGGTCGTTTCCGATGATCATCGCGTCGAGCGGGTCGCCGTCCTGACCCAGCGTTCCCTCCACGAAGCCGTAGTCGTACGGGTACTGCGTCGAGGTGAAGAGGGTGCGGTCGAGGCGGATGCGACCCGTGTTGTGGTCCATCTCGTACTTGTTCTTGGTGCCTTTGGGGATCTCGACGGTGACGTCGAACAGGATCCGGCGTCCCGGGTCGATGGGGATCAGGCCGACCGGCGCGTCTTCGCTCACTCTTGACACTCCCTATGATGAAGGTTGCCGCCCGCGACTTCGCCGCAGGGCCGCCTATCATCTTCACAATACCCCTAGAAGGAGCCTCGTGCGGAGTCGTCGCTTGTGGGAGTGGGTCGTCGTCGGCCTGCTCGGGGGCGCGCTCCTGGCCGCCGGGTTCGTCGGCGTGGTGTTCCGCGGTCAGGCGTTCGCCGCGCTGGGGCTGACCCGCGACGGCGCCCCCACCAGCCTTCCCGCGGGCCTGCTCGAGCCGCCGCAGCAGTCCGCCCCGCCGGAGGACGACAACCCCGAGCCGCGCCCGCCGGAGACCGGGCTCGTCGCCGGCGCCGTCGCGGCGGAGGGCCCGAAACCCGACCCCGCAACCCTGAACCAGAAGCTGAAGGCCTTGGACAGGAAGAAGTTGAAGGGGATCGACGACGGCCCACCGGTCACCGTCGCGTACGAGGTGGTCGACCCCGCGACGGGAAAGGTGGTCGCGTCGAGCAAGGCGGACAAGCCGCTCATCCCCGCGTCCAACACCAAGACGCTGACGGCCATCGCGGTGCTGAGCGCGTTTGACGGCAGCGAGACCTTCGCGACGCGGGTCCTGCAGCCCGAGCCCGGGAGGATCGTCCTCGTCGGCGGGGGAGACCCGCTGCTGCGCAGCGTGCCGGACACGGCGCGCCCCTACCCGCGCCCGGCCACCACCGACGAGCTGGCCGCAGCCACCGCGAAGGCCCTGCTTGCCGCAGGCCAGAAGAAGGTGAAGCTCGGCTTCGACGCGAGCCACTTCGACGAGCCCGGCTGGAACGAGACCTGGCCATCCAACTACCGCGACCAGGTGACGCAGCTCAGCGCGCTGTGGGTCGACGAGGGCCGGCTCGCCGGGGGCGGCCGCAGCCGGACGCCCGCCGTCGACGCAGCCAAGACGTTCGCCGCGCAGCTGAAGGAGCACGGCGTCACCGTCACGGGTGAGCCGAAGAAGGCCAAGCCGAAGGGCGACGAGGTGGCGCGCGTCGAGTCGCTGCCCGTCCACGTGCTCATGGAGACGGCGATGAACCGCTCCAACAACTCGTTCACCGAGATCATGGGGCTCCAGCTCGCCGCGCACACCGGCCACCCATCGACGTTCGCGGGCGCCGTCGACGCCATCGAGGAACAGCTGAAGCCGCTCGACCTCTGGGACGAGGGCACCGTGCTGCACGATGCCTCCGGGCTCTCGCGCGACAACCGCGTGACGACCCACACGCTCGCGCGCGCCGTCGCGCTCGTCGAGGGCGACCGGCGGCTGTCGGTCATCCTCGACGGACTCCCCACGGCGGGCGTCACCGGAACGCTGGCGGACCGCTTCGAGGACGAGACCTCCCGGCCCGCCCGTGGCGTCGCGCGGGCCAAGACCGGGACGCTGTCGCTGGTGTCGACGCTCGTCGGCACCACGGCCACCGCCGACGGCAGGCCGCTCGCGTTCGCGTTCATGATCAACGGCACCCCCGACGGCTGGGCCGCCAAGGTGTGGACGGACCAGGCGACCGGCGTCGTCGCGGCGTGCGGGTGCCGATGAGGGACGCCGACGCCCCGCGCAGCTACGCCCCCACCGTCGACTGGGCGCTGGCCCGCAGGGTCACGCGCCTCGGCTCCCGCGACCTGCCCGAGCGGACCCTCCCGGAGCTTCGGCAGCTGGTCGCCGACCTGCGCGTCACGGCCCGCCGCGCAGGCGAGGCCGGGGCGGAGCATCTGGGCCTCGACTCCGTCGGCGCCGCAACCATCCGCGTCGTCGACTGGGCCGGCTGGGGCGAGGCCATCCGGGCCATGACCGACGGCGTGGTCGCCGACCTTGGTCTGCCCGCCCGCGCGCCCGGGCCCGTGACCACCCTGCGCGGCCTCGGCAGCGGCCTGGCCCTCGGGGCTGGGCTCCGCTTCGCCAGCCGTCGGCTGCTCGGCCAATACGACGGCTACACCGGCGCCGACACGCTCTACCTGGTGGCGCCAACCATCGTGCGGCTGGAGCGCGCCCACGGCTTCGTTCCCGCCGACTTCCGGATGTGGGTCTCGCTCCACGAGCAGACCCACGCGCTGCAGTTCCGCGCCGCGCCCTGGCTGCGCGACCACCTGAAGGACGGCGCGCGGGCGGTGCTCGACGACGAAAGCTCGCTGCTCGAGGGCCTCGTCGGCTGGGCGCGCTCGGGCGATGCCGCCGCCGTCGTCGCGACGGGGGAGGGCGCCGAGCGCCTGACCGGGATCGTCTCCACCATGACCTTCCTCGAGGGCCACGCCGACCACGTCGCCGACGAGGTGGGCCGCCGGCTCGTGCCGACCGTGAAGCGGCTGAGGAGGGCCTTCGCGCGCAAGGAGCCGCGCTCCCGGCTTGGGCGGCTGGCCGGCTCCCTTAACAAGGACGCGCAGTACCGCGAGGGCCTGGAGTTCTGCCGCCGGGTCACCCGCCGCGGCGGCCGCGACGCCCTGCGAGCCGCGTTCGCGGCCCCGGAGTCGCTGCCGACGCGAGCGGAGATCGCCGACCCGGAGGCCTGGCTGAGGCGCGTGCATGGCTAGGCGCGAGCTCCCTCCCGCGGCCCTCGCCGTCGCCGCCGCGGTCGCCGCGGCGCTGCCCGACGGCGACGTCGTCGTCGGCTGCTCCGGCGGGGCCGACTCGCTCGCCCTCGCGTTGGGCGCCTCGTGGGCCGCGCGCCGGGCGGGAACGCGGGCGGAAGTCCTCGTGATCGACCACGGCCTCCAGTCCGGCTCGGCCGACGTGGCCGACGGCGTCGTGGCGCGCCTCGCGGCCGCCGGCGTCCCCGCTCGCGCCCAGCGGGTCGAGGTGCGGCCGGGAGCCGACGGCGTGGAGGCCGCGGCGCGCGACGAGCGCCTCGCAGCCCTGGCCGAGCCCGGCCTGCCCGTGCTGCTCGGCCACACGCTCGACGACCAGGCCGAGACGGTCCTGCTCGGCCTGCTGCGCGGCTCGGGCGCGCGCTCGCTCGCGGGCATGGCCGCGGTCCGCGGACCCTTCCACCGCCCGCTGCTTGGGCTACGCCGGTCCGACACCGAGGCCGCCTGCCGCGCCTGGGGCGTCGACTGGTGGGCCGACCCCATGAACGAAGACCCCGCCTTCGCCCGCGTCCGCGCCCGTCGCGCCCTGGCCGAGCTCTCCGAGGAGCTTGGCCGCGACGTCGCCCCCGCGCTCGCCCGCACCGCGCGGCTCGCCCGCGCCGACGCTGACCTGCTCGACGCGCTTGCCGACGACGCGGCCCGCCCTACGCCCGATGGGGCGCTCGCCGTCGCCGACCTGAGCGGCCTCCCCGACGCCCTCCGCTGGCGGGTCCTGCGCTCCTGGCTCGGGGGGGAAGCCACGTTCGGGCACGTGCTCGCCGTCGACGCGCTGGTCACGGCGTGGCGCGGCCAGGGCCCCATCGCGGTGCCGGGAGGCGATGTGCGGCGCGCGGGAGGGCGGCTTCGGTTGATCCGCTAGGCTCGCCCCGTGGATGCAGCTGACGTCATGCAAGACCTGGAAAAGGTGCTCTTCACCTCCGATCAGATCCAGGCGCGCGTCGCCGAGGTCGCCCGCCAGATCGACGAGGACTACGCTGGGCGCGAGGTGCTGCTCGTCGGCGTCCTCAACGGCGCGGTCATGGTCATGAGCGACCTGCAGCGCGCGATGCGCAGCCACGTCGAGATGGACTGGATGGCCGTCTCGTCCTACGGCGCCGGCACGCAGTCCAGCGGCGTCGTGCGCATCCTCAAGGACCTGAACGTCGACCTGGACGGCCGCGACGTCATCGTCGTCGAGGACATCATCGACACCGGCCTGACCCTCAGCTACCTGATGAGCAACCTGGCCTCCCGCGGCCCGGCGAGCCTCGAGATCATGACGATGTTCCGCAAGCCGGACGCCGCGCAGATGGACGTCCCCGTCCGCTACGTCGGCTTCGAGATCCCCAACGAGTTCGTCGTCGGCTACGGCCTCGACTACGCGGGCCGATACCGCAACCTGCGCGACGTCGGCACGCTCGCCAAGCACGTCTACAGCTAATCGCTCCTTGAGCCGGTCCCGGCGCGAAGCTGGATCACGCTTCTTGAGCCGGTCCCCGGCGCGGAGCTGATTCACGCTCCTTGAGCCGGTCCCCGGC